>JAUXED010000157.1 GCA_030618105.1 Bacteroidota bacterium
AGGTAAAATCCCTCTTCGTTTCTGCCAACGGAATTTTCAGCAAAAGCATTTCCGTAAAGAGAAAAATACTCCTTTTCGAAGTTCCTGTATAACATTGCAAGACTGAATTCCGAACTTAGATTAAAAAGTGCTCCATTCAGAATAGCCCAGCCCTTTCCAAAACAATATGCTGCCTCTCCATATAAATTTATCCGGTTTATAAGTAACTGGTAATCTCCGGACAGATGTGTTAATTCTTTTCCCCTGAAATAGGATTGGTTATAATACCTGTCCGGCGGACTTAATTCAGTGTCCAGCCAGGTGTGTGCAAAAGTAAGTCCGGTTTTTACTTTGTTGAAATTCATAGTCAGATTGGTACCAAATACCTGTTCAAACACAGCATCTTTGTCTGAAGCAAGCCCTGCCAGAGAATGATCTCCGGTAGTTTGCAGGCTCGAAACTCTTGTTGCTTTATTTTCGGTTGAATCATATTCAGTAATATTTCCGTCAATTTTTTTCCCGGAATAGAAAAAAGACAAATCGATATTATTGTGGGATAGTGTTGTAGCTATGCCCCTGAAGAAACGATTTTCGTCAGTTGAACGGTACCCGGTGATTCCGGCAGCACGCTTTTTTATATCAAGAGGCATTGAAGTCTTTCCAAATGAATAGCCCGACCAAAGCACAAGACCCTGACCGAATCGCAGGTGGTAATCTCCAATAGATAGATTTTTCACAAATCCGAAGTTATTTATCTGCAGATGTGCTGAATAAAAATCGAATCCATTCTTATTGATACCTTTGAAAAATTCCTCCCCCGCATCTTTTTCAGCAGTAATTCCCCATCTTATTTTTCTTTTATACCGGTAATCATACCGGAGGTAAAGTTTTGCAGGGTTACCAAGAATTGGACTTGTTGCTCCATTCACGGGTATTGAATCATTATCCGGTAAGTTTTGTGATCTTTTATCATATCTCCTGCCTGAACGCACAAAAACCTGGTGTTTACCTGATGCCAGTTTTTTATCTATATCAGCAGGAATTGCACGTGCTTTATTTTGCAGATCAATGAAGGGGAGTATCAGCCTGACAAGCTCTTCGTCAAACCCATACACAAACTGTAATTCGTAAACGGAAAATACAGGACCATTTTTATAAATGTAGTTAATGAGACTTTGGATCTGGAAATCTGTTAGCAGTCTGATCCTGCTGAGTTCTTCAAAAGAAGCATGATTAATTTCAACCGGGTTAGCTGCAAGTTGTACAAATTCTTCCTGCAAGATAGTAAGATCGATATTCCCGTCATGTTGTGCCCCCAATTCTTCGACTAAAAGCATAAAATTTTCATCTGAGAAAGGTAAAGACTCTTGTCCTGAGACGGGTTGTTTTATGCATACAATGAGGAAGATAAGTAGAGATGTAACAATAGAACTGGGTCGTAGAAGGAGATGATTGAACATTATAAATCGAAAGTATACAAAATTGAAAAATGTGGTGTAAAGCCAAGTTGCTGATGGCGTGTGAATGCCAGGTTGGCTTCAATCCCTTTGTAATGATAACCAAGTCCGAATGTATATAATGTTGGTTTTGTTGAGAATCCTGTTCGGAGTGTCAGGTTATCTACCAGTTCGAATTCAATGCCTGTTTTAAAAACTGCCGGATTATTAAGATCTTTTTCGGTTTCAGCAGCAAGAAAAATTGTATTTGCAAAACGATATCCCATGCCAAACCGGAATATTGTCGGGATATCTTCTTCAATATAGAATGAAACCTGTGCCCTGGTTGGGTTAAAGACATGAGCTCCCAGAAACAAATTTTTAACCGGTTGAGCCATTATTCCCGCCTCGACAGTTAAATTTCCCTGGTTTCCGTATTGGTCAGCAATAAATACATTGAGGTAATTAAGTTGAACACCGGCTGAAATATTTTTTCCAAGCATCCTGCCAAAAGCGACTCCTATTTTGTTTTCATGATATTTTGAATAACCGAAGTATGAATATGTAACTCCAATTGTTCCCGGGGCAGTTGGGATAACAATTGCTGCTGCCTGTAGTCCGTATTGCGGGATAACAAATTTATTTTCATGATGAAAACCGAACGAAAACTGATCAAGCCAGGCAAGTCCTGCCTGGTTGTGAAAAACGGACCACAGATGTGGCATCATCACAGTAGCATTTGACATACCGGCTGAACGGGCGCCAAGTGGATAGTTGTCGTTTGTGCTAAATGATAACTTACCTGAACAAATTGTTATGAGAAGAAACAGGACTATTTTTTTCCGGGAGAATATCATTCGTCGGATAATTTATTATGGGTAACTATTCAGTGTATAAAATTTAAAATGACTAAAATATCTAAAATGTTACGAGTTTCGGGTTACGAGTTCACTTATAACTTCTTCTCAGTTAGTCTTATATTTATATTCAACTTTCGCTAAATCCTTATTTGCTTCTACAATTTTCTGTTTCAGTTCATTTTTATTGATTTTAAACCTGTTTCGTAATTCTGCATCACCAACAGATAATATTTGGGCAGCGAGAAGGCCGGCATTTTTAGCGGCATTAACGCCAACTGTAGCAACAGGAATACCGGGAGGCATTTGCAGGATCGAAAGAATGGAATCCCACCCATCGAGCGATGCTTTAATAGGTACTCCAATTACGGGAACAGGGGTCATGGCTGCAATAACGCCCGGCAGATGAGCAGCCATACCCGCGGCAGCAATGATTACTTTAATTCCATTAGCCTCAGCCGATTTTGCAAATTTTTCAACTTCATCAGGTGTACGATGTGCCGATAAAGCATTCATCTCAAAAGGAATCTCAAGATTGTTCAGTATCTTTGCTGCTTCTTCCATTACCGGCAGATCGGAGGTACTGCCCATAATAATACTTACTTGTGGTTTCACTAGTATAGAATTAAGTTAAACATTGTTTATATAATTTGTATTTTTGTGATGACGGTTCGGTCACACCATGATCAAAGCGTCAGGGTAAAATTAATATAAAAATAATTTTTTCGGATGGACAAAGTAAGAATACTTGATAAAGAATTTAAATTATTTATTACTGAAAAACAGATACAGGAAGCGGTTAAAGAGATGGCACGCCGGATGAACAAAGAGCTTAAAGGGAAAAAGGTTTTTTTTATCGGGATACTGAATGGCTGTTTTATGTTCGCTGCCGATCTTGTTAAACATCTTGATCTGGATTGTACAATTACCTTTTTGAAACTGGCTTCATACCAGGGTGCCTCATCAACCGGAAAAGTAAAACGGCTTATTGGATTGAATGAAGACATTAAAGGCCAGACAGTTGTTGTGCTTGAAGATATTGTGGATACAGGTATTACCCTTGACTTTATCCAAAAACAGTTAAGAGGATATGAACCGGCAGAGATCAAAGTAGCAACCTTGTTGTACAAGCCGGAAGCTTACCGGCATAATGTTTCCCTTGACTATGTCGGGATGGAAATTCCTGATGATTTTGTTGTCGGATATGGACTCGACTATAATGGTTTTGGCAGGAATCTAAGGCAAATCTATACTGTTATTGAAGACTGACCTGAGTTAATGAAAAGTGGAACAAACTTTTTTTATAAATACCGCTTTGCAAAAAACAAAGCGGAGTTAAATTTTTACTTATGTTTAATATTGTAATATTCGGACCTCCCGGATCAGGGAAGGGAACCCAATCTGTCAGATTGAAAGAAAAATACGGATTGGTTCATTTATCAACAGGTGATATTCT
>JAUXED010000072.1 GCA_030618105.1 Bacteroidota bacterium
ATTGCGAAACACAGGAAAATGGATACTTTTGTATTCTCTCTGAAAAATACCTGCAATAATTGAAAGAGACAGGGTTTATATATGTTAAGTAATCATGTTGATAATATTAACAGAATTGAATTATGGCAAAGAAGAAAACACTTTTAATGATATTAGATGGATGGGGAATAGGCAATAAATCAAAAGGCGATGTAATATACCATGCTGAAACCCCTAATATGGATAGATTATATAAAAAATATCCACATTCACAGTTACATACTTCGGGAGAGAATGTTGGTCTTCCCGATGGACAAATGGGAAATTCTGAAGTAGGGCATATGAATATTGGTGCCGGCAGAATTATTTTTCAGGATTTTGTACGTATAAATAATGCTGTTCGGGATGATTCAATTATGCAGAATCCCAAACTGGTTGAGGCTTTTACTTATGCAAAAGAAAACATGAAAAAAGTACATTTCCTTGGACTAGTCGGACATGGAGGTGTTCATGCATCACAAAAGCATTTGTATAAGTTATGCGATATGGCAACATCATTTGGACTTAAAGATGTTTATATTCATGCACTTACGGATGGAAGGGATACCGACCCAAAAAGCGGGAAAGGGTTTGTCAATGAATTGCTTGAATATCTTGAAGGATCATCTGTGAAAATTGCCAGTCTCGTTGGAAGATATTACTCTATGGACCGTGATAAACGCTGGGAAAGGATCAGGGAAGGATATGACCTAATGGTGAAAGGGAAAGGCAAACCGGCACATAACATTATTCAGGCTATTCAGGAATCATACGATGAGAGTATTACTGATGAATTTATAAAACCGGTTGTCTGTGTTGATAAAAACGACAAACCTGTTGCACTGATCGAAGAAGGCGATGTAGTGATATGTTTTAACTTCAGGACCGACCGCCTCCGGCAAATGACAATTGCTCTGACACAGGAAAAAATACCGGAGTATGGAATGTCGGTAATGGATATAAAGTACTATACTCTTACACAATATGATGAAAGTTTCGCAGGGGTTAAAGTTGTTTTTGACAAAGCGGATATTACAAATACCCTTGGTGAGATTATCGCGAAGAATGATAAAAAGCAGATCCGGATTGCGGAAACTGAAAAATATGCCCATGTTACTTTTTTCTTTTCAGGAGGAAGGGAAGATGAATTCGAAAATGAGAAACGTATATTGATACCTTCTCCTAAAGTTGCTACATACGATCTGCAACCCGAGATGAATGCCTACAAAGTAAAAGATGCTATTGTAAAGGAGCTAAATATAAGTGAAGTTGATTTTGTATGCCTCAATTTTGCTAATTGTGATATGGTTGGACATACAGGCGTTTATGATGCTATTAAAAAAGCTGTTGAAGCAGTGGACGAATGTGTAGGTGAAGTTATTGATGCTGCCCGGTCGAACGGATATGATGTAATGATCATTGCCGATCATGGTAATGCTGATAATGCCCTTAATTCCGATGGGTCACCAAATACTGCTCATTCTTTGAATCCCGTTCCATGTATTATTGTAAGCGACCGGTATCAATCGGTGGAAGAAGGAATACTCGCGGATGTTGCTCCAACAATCCTTACAATGATGGGACTGGATATCCCTGAAGAAATGAATGGGAAAATACTGGTTAAGTAAATTAATCAAGAAACAGGAATTTGTTAAAGATAGACCATACAATAATCAGTTTGGACCTGCTGGACCAAAAGTTTGTCTGCAACCTTGCTAAATGCAAAGGGGCTTGTTGTCTGTATGGTGATTCGGGTGCACCACTGGAAGAGGACGAAGGGAGAAAAATTGAAAAAAATTTTCAGAAAATAAAACCTTACCTCAGAAAAGAAGGAATACTTGCTGTTGAAAAGCAGGGAGCCTTTATTACTGACGATGATGGAGATTTGGTAACACCACTGATAGAGGGGAAAGAATGCGCATATACTTATATGGAGGATGGTATTTACAGATGTGGCATTGAAAAAGCCTGGTTAGAGAATAAAATTAGATTCAGGAAACCTGTGTCGTGCCATTTATTCCCTGTAAGAAGGAAAAAATATCCTGATTTTGAAGCTGTTAATTATGAGAAATGGGCTATCTGCCAGCCCGCGAGGATCCTTGGAATAAATAAAAACATGCCTGTTTACAAATATCTTAAAGAAGCCCTTGTAAGAGTATATGGAAAAAGATGGTACAAAAAACTGGAGAAAGCTGCAAGCTTGTTGGATAAAAAACAAACAATAACATAAGCAATACTAACATTAAAATAGAATTATGAAAACTTTAAAAAATTACATTGAAGAAAATCAGAAACGATTCCTGGAAGAATTGTTTGATCTTATAAGAATACCATCTGTAAGTTCAAAAGCTGAGAATAAAAATGACATGTATAGAGCTGCGGAATATATTATAGATCAGCTTCTTAAGGCAGGTGCCGATAAGGCTGAAGTATATAAAACCGATGGTCATCCTGTAGTCTATGGTGAAAAAATAATTGGGAAGGATAAACCAACCGTTCTTGTGTATGGACATTATGATGTTCAGCCTGCTGATCCACTTGAGAAATGGGACTCCGATCCTTTTGAGCCGGAGATACGTGATGGAAAGATCTATGCCAGAGGTGCTGATGATGATAAAGGTCAGTTATTCATGCATCTGAAAGCGTTCGAGTATATGATAAGAACGGAAACATTGCCATGTAATGTAAAATTTATGATAGAAGGCGAAGAGGAAGTAGGTTCTCCTAACCTGAAAATATTTTGCAAAAAATATAAAGATATGTTAACCTGTGATGTGATCCTGGTTTCTGATACAACCATGATCGCACAGGATATTCCTTCAATTACTGTAGGTTTAAGAGGTTTGAGTTATATGGAAGTGGAAGTGACAGGCCCCGACAGGGATCTCCATTCCGGACTTTACGGCGGAGCAGTTGCCAATCCGGTGAATATTCTGAGCAAAATGATTGCCTCACTTACCGACAAAGATGGCAAAATATTAATTAAAGGATTCTATGATGATGTTTTGACAGCAACAGATGAAGAACGAAAAGAATTAAATAAAAGGCCATTCAATATTGATGAATTTAAGAAATCAATAAATGTTGACGAAGTTGCAGGCGAGAAAGGATATACTACCATCGAAAGACTTGGCATCAGGCCTTGCCTTGATGTAAATGGCATATGGGGGGGATATACAGAAGAAGGTGCTAAAACCATTCTCCCGTCAAAAGCATCAGCAAAAATATCCATGAGACTGGTGCCTGATCAGAAATCAAAGAAGATAGATAAGTTATTCGAGGATCATTTTAAGTTAATTGCTCCTGAAGGAGTTAGGGTAAAAGTTCGTAGCTTACATGGTGGAGAGGGATATGTATCACCCATAAATATACCTGCTTATCTGGCAGCCAGCAAGGCTTGTGAAGATACTTTTGGTAAAAAGCCGATACCGGTACGAAGTGGAGGAAGTATTCCTATAGTTGCCGATTTCGAAGAGGTACTGAAAGTGAAATCCATACTTCTTGGATTTGGCCTGGATTCAGATGCAATTCATTCACCAAATGAAAACTATCCATTATTTAATTTCTTTAAAGGGATTGAAACAATTCCATTATTCTACAAATATTTTGCTGAACTATAGTGAAGATAATGAGTAAATGATTAAATGAGTGAATGCTTAAATAAGTAAATGTCTAAAATATTACGAATCGCCTATTGCTGAATGCCTATTGCTGAATGCCGATTGTGGACTGCCGACTGTTGACTGCCGACTGATTAATTACATTTATTCCATTGTAATTAGTTGTTTCCTTTCTATGTTATGTTTTTTAGGGGGGTGCGTGTTCAAAAGTTATTATTATTTTATTAACACCCCCTGTATATTAGGGGGTAGATTATTAAAATATCGTATATTTGTCGCATTAACCCCTAAAAAAATATATTTAAAATGGCAAAATTAAGATTTCAGGCATTACAGGAAGTGCTCTCCAGGCAGCCGAAAGAGGTTATATTTCCCTCTAATGAGGTTTCTGATTTTTATTGTATGAAGGTTTTCGATAAACCTAAAATGGAAAAGTTTCTGAACAGGGAAGCTTATGAAAGCGTAATTATTGCTATTAATGAGGGCAAAGCTATTGACCGGAAGATGGCAGGACAGGTGGCAACGGGTATGAAAGCCTGGGCAGTAGGAATGGGAGCCACCCATTATACTCATTGGTTCCATCCTCTCACCGATGGTACTGCTGAAAAGCATGATGGTTTTATTGAGTTTGGTGTTTCAGGAAATATGATTGAAAATTTTTCAGGTAAACTATTAGCCCAACAGGAGCCTGACGCATCAAGTTTTCCAAGTGGTGGTTTAAGAAATACCTTTGAAGCCAGGGGTTATACTGCCTGGGATGTTTCGTCTCCTGCCTTTATTGTGGATACTACACTATGTATTCCCACAGTTTTTGTTTCATATACGGGAGAGGCATTGGATTACAAAGCCCCTTTGCTGAAAGCAATGAATTCCATTGATAAAGCAGCGGTTGATGTTTGTCAGTATTTTGATAAAAATGTAACAAAAGTTATTGCAACTCTGGGATGGGAACAGGAGTATTTTTTAATAGATGATGCTCTCTACAATTCCAGGCCGGATCTGATCCTGACAGGAAGAACCCTTATGGGTCATCAATCTTCTAAAGATCAGCAACTGGATGATCATTATTTTGGATCCATTCCGGAACGGGTTGCATCATTTATGAAGGATTTTGAAATTGAAGCATATAAACTTGGTATACCGGTCAAGACAAGGCATAATGAGGTTGCCCCGAATCAGTTTGAATGCGCCCCGATTTTTGAAGAGGCTAATCTATCAAATGACCATAACCAGTTGGTTATGGATATAATGAAAAGAGTGGCTCAAAGACATAATTTCAGGGTTTTATTCCATGAAAAGCCATTTGCCGGAATTAATGGTTCAGGAAAACATAATAACTGGTCGCTTGCTACAGATACTGGTATTAATTTGTTATCCCCGGGAAAAAATCCTAAAGGCAATCTGCAATTTCTATCATTCCTTGTGAATGTAGTGAAAGCCGTTTATGATAATCAGGATTTGATCAGGGCAAGTATTTTAACTGCTGGTAATTCTCACCGGCTTGGAGCTAATGAAGCTCCGCCATCAATTATTTCTGTCTTCCTTGGATCTCAATTAACTACCATCCTTGATGAGATTGTTGAAAAAGTTACAAACAGGAAAATGACACCCGATGAAAAAACAGAATTGAAATTGGGAATTGGTAAAATCCCGGAAATATTACTTGACAATACTGACAGGAACCGGACTTCACCATTTGCATTTACAGGGAACAGATTTGAATTCAGGGCAGTTGGATCATCAGCTAATTGTTCTAATGCAATGATAGCTCTAAATTCTGCACTTGCCAATCAGTTGAAGGAATTTAAAACTGATGTGGACGCATTGATAGATAAAGGTACTGGTAAGGATGAGGCAATCTTTCATGTACTTAAAAAATACATCCTGGTATCTGAGAAGATCAGGTTTGAAGGTGATGGATATAGTGAGGAGTGGAAAAAAGAAGCAGAAAAAAGAGGGTTGACAAACATTATTAGTGTGCCCGTGTCTATTTCAAAATACCTGACAAAACAGTCAAAAAAGGTTCTTATTGGTAATGGTATTTTTGCAGAGAAAGAACTTGAAAGCCGGGTTGAGGTTGAATATGAGAAATTTACAAAAAAAATACAGATTGAAGCAAGAGTTCTTGGAGATCTGGCAATAAACCATATTGTCCCAACTGCTGTTACTTATCAAAATGTATTAATTAGAAATGTGCAAGGACTGAAAGATATTTTTACAATAAGTGAGTTTAAAGAACTGACATCAGTACGAATAGAACATATAAAGGAAATATCATTACACGTTTCAGCTATAAAGCAACAGGTTAAAGACATGATAGATGCAAGGAAAAAAGCCAATTTAATTGGTAGCCAGAAAGAAAAAGCATTTGAATATGAAAAAAATGTCAGATTCTATTTTGATAAAATAAGATATCATATTGATAAATTGGAATTAACCGTTGACAATGAAATATGGCCTCTTCCAAAGTACAGAGAACTTTTGTTTTCCAGGTAACCAAACAATTTTCTTTTATTGAGATCGTTTTTCAAAAGAGTGAAAAAATCTTTACTTTTACCGTAGTAAAAAGATTTTATAATGGGGAAATGGAAATACATCCTTTTGCTTTTTTTAGCTTGTCAAATAGCCTTGCCTGATCTTTATAGCCAAAAAAGAAAAGTCGAAAAAGCTGATGAAGCGTTTAATGCAGGAGAGTATTTTGATGCAGTCGACTTGTATAAAGATGCTTATTCCCGCGTACATGACCGTACTGAAAAAACACGTATTGCATTTCAACTTGGTGAATGTTATTATGAAATGAACGAATCACGGCATGCGAAAAACTGGTACAAAAAAGCTGTTGTAAAAGAATATCACAATCCCATTGCAATTCTTCGTTATGCTGAGATGCTAAAAATGGAGGGGGACTATGAAGATGCTATAAATGAATATAAACATTATAAACAACTTGTCCCCGGCGATTACCATGCAAGTGATGGGATTATTTCATGCGAACTGGCACTTCAATGGATAGAAAATCCTACAGGATATGAAATAGAGGCAATGAAATATATCAACTCAAGAAATAGTGATTTTAGTCCCGCTTTTGCCAGAGACGACTATCGTATCTTAATTTTTACCTCGGCACGCGATGAATCTTCAGGTAATAATGTGCATGGAGGTACCGGTCAGAATTTTACCGATTTGTATGAAACTAAAATGGACCGAAAAGGGAAATGGAGTACTCCTGTCCCTGTTGAAAAACTAAATACTGAATTTGAGGATGGTGTTCCTGCATTTACAAGTGATTTTAATACTATGTATTTTACTCGTTGTATTGTGAGTAAAAGAAAAAAAATGGGATGCACAATTTTTAAAACTGTCAGAACCGGTTCATCGTGGAGTAATCCTGAGCCTCTTAAAATTACTGATGATAGCCTGGTTGTTGCCCATCCCTCCTTAAGCGATGATGGAATGACAATGTACTTTGCGTCCAATATGCCGGGCGGATTTGGAGCTAATGATTTGTGGATGATAACAAGGACTGCTGAAGGGGCAGATTGGAGTGATCCTGAAAATCTTGGAGAGGATATTAATACTGAAGGAGATGAAATGTTCCCTTTTATCCATCCGGATGGAACACTATACTTTGCATCCGATCACCATCTGGGAATGGGGGGATTAGATATCTTCCGGGCAAAGCGAACAATTGATGGGGATTGGAAAGTAGAAAATATGAAATATCCAGTAAATTCACCTGCGGATGATTTTGGAATTGTTATAGAAAGAGATTTGGAAAAAGGATTTTTCAGCTCTACACGGAGAGGACGGGGAAATGATGAGATTTATTCTTTTGTTCTTCCACCACTTAAATTTAATCTTATCGGTGTTGTTAAAAATGAGGAAACAGAAGAGCCTCTAAATAAAGCTACAGTAAAGCTTATTGGGAGTGATGGGATGAATATTGAGGCAGAAACGAGTGATAATGGTTCTTTTAGATTTATGCTGAAGCCAAATACAGATTACATCTTTATTGGTTCGAAAAGAGGATATTTAAATAATAAGGGAAGAGAAACCACCAAAGGACAAAATGAAAGTAAAGATTTTCAGGCAACTATGCTCTTGTCTTCTATTGATAACCCAATCGATATTCCTAATATTTTTTATGATTTTGCAAAGTGGGACCTGCGACCTGAATCTATGGTTTCATTAGATAAACTCGTGGAAACACTGCAGGATAATCCCAATGTAACTATCGAATTAATATCTCATACTGACTCAAGGGATACGGAAGAGTTTAACATGGATCTTTCACAGAAGAGAGCACAATCAGTGGTCGATTATTTAATTGAAAAAGAGATTAAAGCAGACAGACTCTCGGCAAAAGGATATGGTGAATCTCGTCCAAAAGTGGTTGATGAAAAACTGGCAAAAGAACATTCTTTTCTTAAGGAAAAAGATATTCTTGATGAATCTTATATTATTAAATTACAAACTAACCAACAAAAAGAAATTGCTCACCAGATAAACCGGCGTACAGAATTCCAGGTGCTGAGGACCGATTACGAATCTGAATAGTTTTTCCATTTGATGTATTCATTTTCCGGATGAACCAGAATTATTACCTTTGCAGGGCTTAAAAAATTATTTAAAGTATATGGCAGTAAATGAGTCAAGATATGATCGCAGAGGTGTTTCGGCATCAAAAAAAGATGTTCATATGGCTCTCAAAAGTTTGGATAAAGGATTATATCCTAATGCCTTTTGTAAAGTGATCCCTGATATTCTTGATGATGACCCGGCATATTGCAATATAATGCATGCCGATGGGGCAGGGACAAAATCATCACTTGCTTATATTTACTGGAAAGAAACCGGGGATTTGTCTGTCTGGAAAGGTATTGCCCGGGATGCTGTTGTTATGAACCTTGATGACCTACTTTGTGTAGGTGCTACAGGAAATATTGTCCTGTCATCAACGTTGGGAAGAAATAAAAACCTTATCCCCGGTGAGGTTATTTCTGCAATTATAAATGGAACTGAAGAGGTGCTTAAGGAGTTGAGAGAAATGGGGATATCAATTTTTTCCTCCGGTGGAGAAACTGCTGATATTGGAGATCTCGTACGGACAATCGTTGTTGATTCAACAGTAATTACCAGGATGAAGAGATCGGATGTTATTATCAATAATATCAAGCCGGGAGATGTTATTATAGGTCTCTCTTCAAGTGGAAAAGCATCGTATGAAGAAGAGTATAACAGCGGGATTGGAAGTAATGGACTTACATCCGCGAGACATGATGTATTTAGTAATTACATTGCTCTAAAATATCCCGAAAGTTTTGATCCACATGTTCCTGATGAATTGATATATTCCGGTGATCTCCGGCTTACTGATGAAATCGGGGAGCTGGGAATAGATGCAGGTAAACTTGTTCTTTCACCTACACGCACATATGCTCCTGTGATCATTAATGTGTTGAAAAAATACAGGAAAGAAATACACGGGATGATCCATTGCAGTGGTGGTGCTCAAACAAAAGTGCTTAATTTTATTTCCAATATGCATATTGTTAAAGACCAAATGTTCCCTGTTCCGCCTGTTTTCAGAATCATCCGCGAACAATCCGGAACATCATGGAAAGAAATGTACAAAGTGTTCAATATGGGACACCGGTTTGAAATTTATGTTGATCAAAATATTGCACAAAATATTATTTCCATTTCAAAAGAATTTGATATTGATGCACGTATTGTTGGATATTGTAATGATTATGAAGCGAAAAAACTTACAATATCAGGGGAAATGGGAACTTTTTCTTATTGATATGTCTTTAAAATTATTATAAATGAGCAAGGAAAGTAACCTTATCCTGGAAAAACTGGAAGGTGTAAAAGAGAGGTTTGAAGAAGTTCAGAAATTGATCGCTGAGCCGGAAGTAATGACGGATATGAAAAGGTATATTAAATTGAATAAGGAGTATAAGAAACTGGAACCGATCATAGATGCATATAAAGAGTATAAGAATGTTCTTAGCAATATAAAATCATCCCGTGAAATGCTTGAAAAAGAGAAGGATGATGAAATGCGGGAGATGGCAAAACTGGAGCTGGAGGAGCTGAATGAGAAACTTCCGGGGATGGAAGAAAATATCAAATTATTGCTTATCCCTGAGGATCCTGAGGATGATAAGAATGCCGTTGTTGAAATAAGAGCCGGCACCGGAGGTGATGAAGCCAGTATTTTTGCAGGCGATCTGTACCGGATGTATACTAAGTTTTGTGAAATAAAAAAATGGAAAACTGAGATTGGAAGGATTTCAGAAGGTAGTGCCGGCGGGTTTAAAGAAATTGTCTTTTCTGTTTCAGGTGAAGGGGTTTACGGAGTCTTGAAATATGAGTCGGGGGTACATCGCGTTCAAAGAGTACCTCAAACTGAAACTCAGGGAAGAGTTCATACTTCTGCAGCTACAGTGGCAGTTCTGCCTGAGGCAGAGGAATTTGATGTTGAGATAAAGCCGGATGATATTAGGAAAGATACCTATTGCTCATCAGGCCCGGGTGGACAATCGGTTAATACAACCTACTCGGCAATCAGACTTACACATATCCCCACCGGTATTGTTGTTACATGCCAGGATCAGAAGTCACAGTTGAAAAACCTGGATAAAGCCATGGTTGAATTGCGTACCAGGTTATATAATCTTGAGTATCAGAAATATCTTGATGATATTTCTTCAAAAAGAAAAACGATGGTTTCCTCTGGTGACAGGTCAGCAAAGATCCGGACATATAACTACCCCCAGGGAAGAATGACCGACCACCGGATCCACCTGACAATGTATAATCTTGAAGCAATTCTGAATGGTGATATTGAAGAGATAAATAATAAACTGCAGATGGCTGAAAATGCTGAGCGCCTCAAAGAAAGCGGACTGGACTAAAACTACAATAAAAAATATGGACTCCAACACACTTTTCAATAATATAAAAAAAAAGAAATCATTTCTGTGCGTGGGACTGGATTCCGATATTGACAAGATCCCCGCAGTGCTTAATCGGGAAAAAGACCCTGTTTTCAGGTTTAATAAAGAAATAATTGATGCTACAAATGAATATGCAGTGGCTTATAAACCAAATATCGCTTTTTATGAGTCACGTGGTGCTGATGGGTGGATATCCCTTGAAAACACAGTTGATTACATAAAATCCAAATACCCTGACATATTTCTTATTGCCGATGCCAAGCGTGGTGATATTGGTAACACATCAAAAATGTATGCAAAAACATTCTTTGAGTATCTTGATTTTGATGCTATTACAGTGGCGCCTTATATGGGAAATGACTCTGTGTCACCATTTCTGGAATATACGGATAAATGGGTGATCCTCCTTGCTCTTACATCAAACAGTGGAGCAAATGATTTTCAATTTTCGGTAGACCGGGAGAATAACCGGTTATTTGAGAAAGTATTACAGATATCTTCAAGATGGGGAACGGAAAATAATATGATGTATGTTGTAGGTGCTACCAAAGCAGAAATGTTAAGAGATATACGCAAGATAATTCCTGATCATTTTCTTCTGGTTCCCGGCATAGGAGCCCAGGGTGGAAGCTTAGAAGATGTGACTGAATATGGAATTAATAATAAATGCGGACTGATAGTTAACTCTTCCCGTGGGATAATATTTGCTGACAGCTCAGATAAATTTGCGCAAATAGC
>JAUXED010000158.1 GCA_030618105.1 Bacteroidota bacterium
GAAAATATTGAAACTATCCTTATCAATCCGAATATCGCAACAGTTCAAACTTCAGAAGGGATAGCAGATAAAATATACTTCCTCCCGGTAACTCCTTATTTTGTTGAAGAGGTTATTAAGAAAGAAAAACCGGATGGTATCCTGCTCGCGTTCGGAGGGCAGACTGCCCTGAACTGTGGAATTGATCTGTATAAGGAAAAAGTATTCGAAAAATATAATATCCAGGTACTGGGAACCCCTATCCGGTCCATTATGGATACTGAAGACCGGGATTTATTTATCAAAAAACTGGCAGAGATCAATGTCCTGACACCCAGAAGTATCGCGGTCAACAAGGTTAAAGATGGAATAATAGCAGCAGAGAGTCTTGGTTACCCCGTAATTATCAGGTCGGCATATTCACTTGGCGGGCAGGGAAGCGGTTTCTGTAAAAACAAGGAAGAATTGCATGACATGGCTTCCAGAGCATTTTCCTATTCCGGTCAGATTCTTGTGGAAGAATCACTGAAAGGATGGAAAGAGGTTGAATATGAAGTGGTACGCGATAAGTACGACAACTGTATCACGGTTTGTAATATGGAGAATTTTGATCCTCTGGGAATACATACGGGCGAAAGTATCGTAGTAGCACCATCACAAACACTTACCAACACAGAATATCATAAGCTGCGGGAACTATCCATTAAGGTTATCCGGCATATCGGTATTATCGGGGAGTGTAACATTCAGTATGCACTTGATCCGAATTCAGAGGAATACAGGGTAATTGAAGTGAACGCCCGCCTCTCCCGGTCAAGCGCCCTTGCGTCTAAAGCAACCGGATATCCCCTGGCTTTTATTGCAGCTAAACTTGGTATCGGGTACGGGCTGCATGAGCTTAAGAATTCTATTACCAAAACAACCACTGCCTTCTTTGAACCGGCACTGGATTATATTGTTTGTAAAATACCACGGTGGGACCTGAATAAATTCGATGGTGTTTCTCACCTTATCGGCAGTAGTATGAAAAGTGTGGGCGAGGTAATGTCCATCGGGAGAACCTTTGAAGAAGCAATCCAGAAAGGGTTAAGAATGATAGGTCAGGGAATGCACGGGTTCGTGGGAAACCGGATCGCCGGGTTTAAGAACATCGATGACGAACTCGCGCAACCCACCGACATGCGCATATTTGTTATTGCCGAAGCCATGGAGAAGAAATTTTCCATTGACAAGATACACGAACTGACAAAGATCGATAAATGGTTCCTTTACAAACTGAAGAATATTATTGACCTCAAAAAGGAACTTACTAATTACAATAAGATCGACAAGTTACCGGTTGACACTCTCCGGGAAGCAAAGATCCTGGGATTCACAGATTTCCAGCTTGCCAGGTTCGTTATGAAATCAGAGGTTGATGAAATAGCAAACGATCTGATCACCGTCAGGGAATACAGGAAATCGCAAGGAATAGTACCGGTCGTAAAACAGATTGACACGCTGGCAGCCGAATATCCTGCACAGACCAATTACCTGTATCTCACCTACAGTGGAAAAGAACATGATATTGATTATCCCCTGTCCGGAAAATCGATCATAGTCCTGGGATCCGGCGCATACCGTATTGGCAGCAGCGTTGAGTTCGACTGGTGCGGTGTGAATGCACTGGACACCATAAAACAAAATGGTTACCAGTCGGTAATGATCAATTACAACCCTGAAACGGTGAGTACTGATTATGATATCTGCGACAGGCTTTATTTTGACGAACTTTCCCTGGAAAGGGTACTGGATATTACTGACCTGGAATCACCTGAAGGAGTGATTGTTTCCACCGGCGGACAAATACCGAATAACCTGGCTATCCGGCTGTACGAGCAAAACGTAAAGATACTGGGTACCTCTGCGCTCTCGATTGACCGGGCTGAGAACAGGCATAAATTTTCCTCTATGCTCGACAGTATCGGGGTTGACCAGCCACGCTGGAAAGAGCTTATCAGCACCGGTGATATTCACAATTTTGTTGACGAGATAGGGTTTCCTGTCCTGGTAAGACCATCCTATGTTTTATCCGGTGCGGCAATGAATGTGGTGTCTAACAAGGAAGAGCTCGGACATTTCCTGGAAATGGCATCCCGGGTATCCAAACAATACCCGGTTGTGGTTTCCGAATTTATTGAAAATGCCAAGGAAATTGAGATTGATGCAGTTGCCGGTTCCGGTGAGTTAATCGCGTACGCTATTTCGGAGCATGTTGAATTTGCCGGTGTCCACTCGGGCGATGCAACCATGATCTTTCCACCTCAAAAGATCTATTTTGAAACAGTAAGACGTATTAAACGTATCACTCGTCAAATAGCTAAAGAACTCGATATTTCCGGTCCGTTTAATATACAATTTCTTGCAAAAGACAACGATATAAAGGTGATTGAATGTAACCTCAGGGCAAGCCGCAGTATGCCTTTTGTATCAAAGGTGCTGAAAACCAATCTTATTGAAATGGCTACACGGGTAATGCTCGGAGAAAAAGTGGAAAAACCGCATAAGTCCATTTTCGACCTGGATTATGTGGGCATCAAGGCACCACAATTTTCATTCTCACGCCTTCAAAAAGCTGATCCGGTACTGGGAGTTGATATGTCGTCAACCGGAGAGGTAGGATGTATAGGTGAAGATTTTTATGAAGGTATATTGAAGTCGATGCTGTCGGTAGGCTATTCCATACCCCGGAAAGCGATCCTCCTATCAACCGGGCCACCCCGTTCGAAGGTAGAGTTGATAGCAAGCGCCAGGGAACTAAATAAAAAAGGGTATAAATTATACGCTACACGCGGTACTCAGAAATTTCTTGAGACCAACGGGATAGAAGCTGAAGCAGCTTGCTGGCCCGATGAAAAAGAAACCCCGAATACCATTGATCTGATACGTAATAAAGAAGTAGATCTTGTTATCAATATCCCCAAGAACCTTTCAAAAAGTGAACTTGAAAACGATTACAGTATCAGGCGAAACGCCGTGGATTTCAACGTTCCGCTCATCACCAACGCACGCCTGGCAAGTGCGTTTATCCTTGCCTTTTGCAAGCTGGATATGTCAGATATTGCAATCAAAAGCTGGGATGAGTATCAAACGTTGTGATGAGGTGATGTGGTGATGAGGTAATGAGGTAACTTTTAACTTTTGACTTGACACTATGCCTGTTCTTACACTTTTAGTAATATTATCCGGTCTGGTTTACATGCTGATGATTCTCTATTTTTATATTGGATGGAGAAAACTTACTGACTTTTCGGTTGAAAAAAAGCAATTCACAACTCTTGTGTCGTTAATCATTCCCGTTAGGAACGAAGAGCAAAATGTTCCGGGTTTAATCAAAAGTATCAGCGAACAGGATTATCCCGGCCGGCTTTTGGAGGTTATTTTTATAGATGACCATTCTGATGACCGGAGCTTTCAGCTAATAAGTGAATATATTACCGGTATGGAAAACTTCCATCTCACCGGGAACAATGGAACAGGAAAGAAAATGGCTCTTCAAACCGGGTTTGAAAAAGCCACCGGAAACCTGATCATTACCACTGATGCTGATTGCCAACACCCTGCCCGGTGGATATCTGTTTTTGCCGGTTTTTACGAAAAATATCATCCCAAATTAATGGCAGGACCGGTGTTTCTTAAAAGCAACAATAATTTTTTTCAGCGCTTGCAGCAAATAGAATTTCTCAG
>JAUXED010000010.1 GCA_030618105.1 Bacteroidota bacterium
GTGGAGAATAAGGGAGTCGAACCCTTGACCTCTAGAATGCAAATCTAGCGCTCTAGCCAACTGAGCTAATCCCCCCGAAGCTTTTGTAGTCCCACCCAGAGTTGAACTGGGGACCTCTACATTATCAGTGTAGCGCTCTAACCAACTGAGCTACGGGACTTTGATTATTAATCTCTCAGCCACAAACTCATCTCCATTAGTGCAGCGCTCTAATCCCGATCTTTGGAATTTCTGGTTTTCGGCACCAACTGAGCTACGGGATTGCTATCCTTCACTCTTATTTAAAAGGTTAAAAAAGAAGGGAATCAAAAAGGTTTTATTAGCATTCCCCCGTAAAGGGGACAGGTAATAAATCTTTCTCCAGAAAGGAGGTGTTCCAGCCACACCTTCCGGTACGGCTACCTTGTTACGACTTAGCCCCAGTCACTGGTTTTACCCTAGGCCGCTCCTTGCGGTTACGGACTTCAGGCACCCCCAACTTCCATGGCTTGACGGGCGGTGTGTACAAGGCCCGGGAACGTATTCACCGCGCCATGGCTGATGCGCGATTACTAGCGAATCCAGCTTCACGAAGTCGAGTTGCAGACTTCGATCCGAACTAAGACCGGTTTTCGAGATTTGCAACCTGTCACCAGGTAGCTGCTCTCTGTACCGGCCATTGTAACACGTGTGTAGCCCTGGACATAAGGGCCGTGCTGATTTGACGTCATCCCCACCTTCCTCACGGTTTACACCGGCAGTTTCGCTAGAGTCCCCGACATTACTCGCTGGCAACTAACGATAGGGGTTGCGCTCGTTATGGGACTTAACCCGACACCTCACGGCACGAGCTGACGACAACCATGCAGCACCTTGCAGTCTGCCCCGAAGGGAAACCACCTTTCGGCGGAAATCAGTCTACATTTAAGCCCAGGTAAGGTTCCTCGCGTATCATCGAATTAAACCACATGTTCCTCCGCTTGTGCGGGCCCCCGTCAATTCCTTTGAGTTTCAATCTTGCGATCGTACTCCCCAGGTGGATTACTTAATGCTTTCGCTCAGACGCGTACAGTGTATCGCACACATCGAGTAATCAACGTTTACGGCGTGGACTACCAGGGTATCTAATCCTGTTTGCTCCCCACGCTTTCGTGCCTCAGCGTCAGTATTAGTTTAGTGAGCTGCCTTCGCAATAGGTGTTCTGTGTAATATCTAAGCATTTCACCGCTACAATACACATTCCGCCCACTTCAACTATACTCAAGGAAACCAGTATCAATGGCAGTTCTACAGTTAAGCTGCAGGATTTCACCACTGACTTAATTTCCCGCCTACGCACCCTTTAAACCCAATAAATCCGGATAACGCTTGCATCCTCCGTATTACCGCGGCTGCTGGCACGGAGTTAGCCGATGCTTATTCCTGCAGTACCGTCAAGTCCCGACACGTCGGGAAGTTTCTTCCTGCAGAAAAGCAGTTTACAACCCATAGGGCAGTCATCCTGCACGCGGCATGGCTGGGTCAGACTTGCGTCCATTGCCCAATATTCCTCACTGCTGCCTCCCGTAGGAGTCTGGTCCGTGTCTCAGTACCAGTGTGGGGGATCATCCTCTCAGACCCCCTAGACATCGTAGCCTTGGTAAGCCGTTACCTTACCAACTAGCTAATGTCACGCATGCCCATCTTCAACCGCCGGAGCTTTAATCTTTCTATAATGCTATAAAAAAATATTATGGGATATTAATTCCCGTTTCCGGGAGCTATCTCCCTGTTGAAGGTAGGTTGCATACGCGTTACTCACCCGTGCGCCGGTCGTGTATCCCGATTACTCGGGACCTTACCCCTCGACTTGCATGTGTTAGGCCTGCCGCTAGCGTTCATCCTGAGCCAGGATCAAACTCTTCATTGTAAAAAAAATTTAAATATTTGCTCAAGATTTATTACTCATTCCGAAATAAACAAAGATGCTATTCAAGATATGCTATTTCAAACCTTTTCAATTCCTCTTCAATATTTTCAAAGAACATATTAATATTTTTGGATTGCAAAGTTAACACCAATTGCTAAACTTTGCAAATAATCCTTCTTAATTATTAAAAGAATTTTTATTTAAAAAAGCTGCTGCAAGTTTACAAAATATTCCTTTATACTTGCCGCTTTTTTGCCTTTTTTCAGCCTCCAAAAAATTTTTTCAAAAAAACGTGGCTGCAAAGATAAAAACTTATTTTTTACTACCGCAAACTTTTTTGAAAATATTTTTTCTTTTATAATTCTTTTCAAAAAAATATAAAAATCGGCCTGCAAAAATAGACTACATTTCTAATATTACAAACCTGGAAATTAAAAAATCGGCAGTCAGCATTTTTCCTTCTATTCCCTTTATTCCCTCTTTTCCACTTTTCCATCTTTCTCTTCCATTATTCCCTCTATTCCCTCTAATCCCTCTATTCCCTCTAATCCCTTTATTCCCTCTATTCTATTCCTAAATAGGTAAAATTGAAATAATCCTTATCTTTATAAATTATTTTTTTGCTTGTTTTACAGTGCAATCCCTAAGAATGAAAAGTTATGTCCTGTCATTTAGTCTATATATATTATATCAACAATGAATAATTGCCTGGTTATCGTGCCGACATACAATGAAAAGGAGAATATTGATAAAATAATTCCTGCTATCCTTTCCCAGCCAATTCCTGTTGAGATTCTGATTGTCGATGATAATTCACCCGATGGGACTGCCAACATTGTCAGGGAACTGCAAAAAAATAACAAGAAAATACACCTGATTACCAGAAAAGGGAAACTTGGACTGGGTACTGCTTATCTTACCGGTTTTAAATGGGCACTGGATCATAAATTCGATTATATTTTTGAAATGGATGCCGATTTTTCTCATAATCCCAACGACTTGCCACGACTATATGATGCAGCTGCTCACAACGGTGCCGACCTGGCTATCGGATCACGTTACAAATCGGGTGTTAATGTTGTAAACTGGCCACTCGGAAGAGTTTTAATGTCTTATGCCGCATCTATATATGTGAGGCTCATTACAGGCATGAATATTAAAGATACTACAGCAGGTTTTAAATGTTACAAAAGCAAAGTTCTTAAAACCATCAACCTTGATAATATTAGTTCAAAAGGTTATGCTTTCCAGATCGAAATGAAATTCATCGCCTGGAAGTTCGGTTTTAATATTATTGAAGTTCCTATTGTTTTTACCGACCGGAAATTCGGCTCTTCAAAAATGAGTGGTGGAATTTTTAATGAAGCACTGTGGGGAGTAGTGAAGATGAAATGGAAAAGTTTTTATACCGATTATAAACTTAATTCCTGAAAACAGTTGTTTAAATGAACCGAGCCCCGAAAAAAATCGGGGCGAGCTATCCCGACATTGTCGGGACAGACTATCTGACAATTAAAAATCAATTATAAACAGATGAAACCTCTCCTGATACATGAAGCTACCATAGTAAATGAGAATAAAAAACAAACAGGTAGTGTTCTGATAAGTGAAGGGAAAATTGATTCCATATATTATAAGAATGTACCCCGCGATGTTATCCAATATTCTGAAACAATTAACGCAAAAGGGAAATGTCTGTTTCCCGGTATTATTGATGAACATGTTCATTTCCGCGAACCGGGATTAACACATAAAGCCGATATTCTTTCTGAATCAAAAGCCGCTGTAGCCGGTGGGGTTACTTCATATATGGAAATGCCAAATACTATACCCCAAACTATAACCCGTCAGGCACTGGATGATAAGTTAAATACAGCTTCAGGGAAATCATTAGCCAACTATGCCTTCTATATTGGTGCAACTAACGATAACCTGGATGAACTGTTAAGAACCGATCCAACAAAAACATGCGGCATCAAAGTGTTTATGGGAGCATCCACCGGAAATATGCTGGTAGACAATCCCGATACATTAAAGCATATTTTTTCAGAGGTAAAAATGCTGATAGCAATCCATGCTGAAGATGAAGAGATAATTCAAAAAAACCTTCAACTCTACAGGAAGCGATATAGTGATAATATCCCTGTATATCTTCATCCTGAGATCAGATCAGAACAAGCCTGTTACAAATCAACTGTAAAGGCTGTTGAACTGGCTAATAAATACAATACACGATTGCATATCCTTCATCTATCTACAGCAAGAGAATTGAAGTTACTGGAAGGTCGTCCATATTCAAAAAATAAACTTATTACCGGTGAGGTTTGTGTTCATCACTTGTGGTTTGACGATAGTGATTATAAGTTACTGGGCACACTGATCAAATGGAACCCTGCCATTAAAACCCGAAAGGACCGTGAAGCTTTACTAGAGGCTGTAAAATCAAATAAAATTGATACTATTGCAACTGACCATGCACCACATACATGGAATGAAAAAAACAGGGATTATTTACATTCTCCTTCTGGTGGACCAATGATCCAGCATTCACTCCCGGCTATGCTTGAGATGCACAACAGAAACCTGATTGATCTGGAAACAATTGTTGAAAAAATGTGCCATGCTCCCGCAAAAATATTTAGTGTCGAAAAGCGGGGTTTTATACGTGAAGGATACTGGGCTGATCTTGTTTTAGTTAACCCTGACAAACCCTGGAGAGTTTCAAAGGATAATATATTATATAAGTGTCGCTGGTCACCGCTCGAAGGTCAGGAGTTTAAAAACAGTATTGAAAAAACTTTTGTTAACGGAGAATTGGTCTATGATAATGGCACTATAAATGAAGATATCAGAGGTAAAGCATTGACATTTAACAGGTAATAAAGAGGGCTAATATTTGCAACGAAATTAAATTCCAATACATATGTATATGAAAACATTAATTATTATTCTGCTTATTGCCGGCATAACAGCCTGCAAGCAACAAAGCAGTGAACCATCTATTACAGGAAAGGCTAAAACTCTGAAGGATACAACTCTATTAAACTTTCAAACAATTGCTGAATCCATCAGGTACGATGTGGTTATTAAAAATCCCGACCCTGCTAACGAATGGACTGAAACATGTCTGAAAGGATTTGACAGGGAAAAACTTGTTGGTGAGGTTTATAAAGCGATTTATGCCGGAAAAGTTAAAGCATACGATTATTACACTGATGAGCCTATGTCTGTTAAACAGGTAAATGAGATCGAAAAACAAGCTGAATCTGACGGAGCCGAGGTAGCAAAAGTCCAGTTTCTTGAAGACTGGTATTTTGATCCTGTAACTTTTAATCTATATAAAAAAGTGCATTTTATTATGCTGGCATATGAAATTCTTGATGAAAAGGGTAACGCTAGAAGTTATAAAGCTGCATTTTATGTGCCTTTTGGATTGGAAATGGAATGATAGAATGATAGAATGATAGAATGATAAAATGATTAAATAGGAGAACAAATCAATTTTAATTAAAACTATAACTTTTATCATTTAAGCATTTACACATTTAAGCATTTAAGCATTTTGTAATAAAACAAAGTACGATAATATAAGCTTAATCTAGAATAACTTAAACTCCTACAGAATTATGTCTATTACTAAAGAAGAACAGTTTAAGTCGGAAAGTGTAAAAAACATTGCAAAGAAAATGATCCTTGCTGCACGAACCGCGCCCAAAGCCCGGGGGCGGGATTATATTTCACTGGCACTGGCTGATGGTAAAGATTTACAGATAATTGCAGACAAAATGAAAGAGATCGGAAAACGAAAGGGGCAGCACTTTTTTGAGAGAGATGCAGGAAATATGCTCCAGTCTGAAGTGCTTGTAATGATGGGAACAAGTATCCAATCGCTTAAATTGGATTGCGGTATGTGCGGACATAAAGATTGTGCTGAAAAAGATAAGCACCCTGATATACCGTGTGTTTTTAATACCGGCGACCTGGGAATTGCAATGGGTTCTGCAGTAAGCATAGCTATGGATCACCGGATCGATAACCGGATACTTTACTCTGCTGGACAGGCAATCCTGGAACTTGAATTGCTTGGTAAAGACACACGAATTGCTTACGGAGTACCTCTTTCAGCATTGTCAAAGAATATCTTTTTTGACAGGAAATAGCTGTGAAGAGCAAAGAGTAAGGAAAATAGATATAATTTTATAACTTATAACTCTTCAATACTAATTGTGCTGTAAGGCGGCTCATTTGTTCCAGAAGGACTTTCCTGCCGCGTGTCATTTTATCAATAGCTTCCCGGTTATAATATCGTATAGTAACCAGTTCAACGTCCTCATTGAACCGGACCTCAAAATCCTTTTTCAGCTCATCAATAACTTTGTAAACCTGTCCGTTAGTCTGGTTTACACATACCGTTATGCTTACCGCGGAATTCTGGATCAGGTTTACGCTGATACGGTACGTATTAAACAGGCTGAAAATACGCCCAAGGTTTTCTTCTACAATAAAAGAATAGTCTTTTGGTGCCACAGACACAAGTATCTGGTCAGGTTTGATAACATAAATAGGTACAAGATCCAATGGATGGTCAACCAGGTGAATGATAGTTCCTGGTTCATCCGGCGAGTGAAAAGATTTTACATACAGGGGAATATTTTTGTTATGAAGAGGTTTGATCGTTTTAGGATGGATCACTTTGGCACCGTAATAAGCCATTTCAAGCGCTTCATGGTATGACAACTCATCCAGTTTCTCAGCATCGGGAAAAACAACAGGATCGGCACTCATCACACCGGGAACATCTTTCCATATCACCACCTTTTCGGCATCAAGCACATGAGCCAGGATAGCCGCTGTATAATCTGATCCTTCCCTGCCCAGGGTAGTGGACAACCCGCCGGCAGTACCACCGATGAATCCCTGGGTTATCAATCTTTCAGACCCGGGATTGTTAAATTCTTTATGAATAAGACTGCCCGACACCTGCCAGTCAACATGCGCATCCCTGAAAATACTGTCAGTTTTTAAATACTCCCTAATATCCATCCACCTGACGGGTATTTTATTTTTCATTAACCATGAGGCGATGATCCGTGTTGACCACAGTTCACCCCTTGAAACAATCTGATCATAAGTCTGGTCATAACCGGATGAAGGAGACTTTTTTATAAATTCCTCCAAATCACGGAATGAGTTATTCAATTCCTTTCCTGTTTCATTATCTGTTGAACCGAAAAGATCGTTAACAATAATTTGATGAAATTGTCTGATGGTTTCAAGTTCCTTCGCAGTTTTAGTTATATTCCCGTCCAGGTAATGTTTAACAACCCTTTCGAGTGCATTGGTTGTCTTACCAAGGGCAGATATCACCACAACAAGATTTTCAGGAGCTTTCTTTACAATGTCAGTGATGTCACGGATACCTTCCGCGTTACCAAGTAAAGAACCGCCGAATTTGTAGATAAGCATACAATGATTTTTTGTAAAATTAACCAGTAATTCCAGTGGTACAAAGAAGAACATAAAGTTTTTCAAAAAAAATTTATTTCTTCACTTTAAATATTAAGATTTAGCATCTTACAATAACAGAAATCCCTATATTTACTCTTGCAAAGCAAGAACCAAAAAACGGATAATTAATAATTATATAGGATGAAAAGTTACAGCTTTACAACCCTTAATGAATTCATAGTAGCAAGACAAAAGGAATTTCCTTATGCCAAAGGGGAATTGTCCAGTCTTCTGCATCACATGAGTATTGCCGCCAAGATGGTGAATAAAAAAGTGAATAAAGCCGGTCTGGTTGATGTCCTTGGTGAATCGGGGGATGTTAATGTTCAGGGTGAAGATCAAAAAATACTTGATGTCTTTGCAGATGAACAGTTTATTGCCGCGCTAAAAGCCAGTGGGGAATGTTGCGGGCTGGTAACTGAAGAAAACAAGGAACAGATCGTCTTTTATGATGAAATGGCTCGTGACGGGAAATATATATTTTGCATGGATCCCCTGGATGGCTCATCCAATATTGATGTGAACGTTTCTATCGGTACAATTTTTTCAATCTACCGACGCCTGTCAGACAGGGGATCAAAAGCCATAATGGATGATTTTCTGCAGCCGGGAACAGAACAGGTTGCCGCGGGATACATAATTTACGGCTCGTCAACTGTACTTGTATTTACCACAGGTTATGGGGTGAACGGATTTACTCTCGATCCCTCTATCGGGGAGTTTTGCCTTTCACACTCCAACATAAAAACTCCTGAAGATGGGACTTTATACTCAATAAATGAAGGTAATTATCTTAGATTTCCTGACGGTGTTAAGCAATACATTAAATATTGCCAGGTAATGGATGAAAAATCCAACAGACCATACACCTCCAGATATATAGGTTCGCTTGTAGCAGACTTCCACAGGAACCTTATTAAAGGGGGAATTTTTATTTACCCTGAAACAGAAAAAGATCCGAATGGTAAATTACGACTGGTTTATGAATGTAACCCTATTGCATTTATTGCCGAACAGGCAGGCGGAAAAGCAACAAACGGTAAACAAAGGATCCTCGAGATCAAGCCGGACTCCTTCCACCAGCGAACCCCTTTCTATACAGGATCCCGAATGATGGTTGAGAAAGCAGTTGAGTTTCTTGGTGATTGATACAGGTCTTTTTTTAACTTTCAGATTTGTTTAAACAGATTGCTTCGTCACTACGTTCCTCGCAAAATCCTTTTTCATCCTTCATCCCTCAGTACAAGAGGCAAGAAAAGGAACTAAAAATCGTTCATGACAACATCCTACATTTTCCTTTAATTACTACCTTTGTCGCCGTTCAATAAAATCTACCAGGCTTTTGGAACTCAAAGACTTTTTAAATATATACAAGACCCATCCCAACCTGCAAACGCTTGTTGAATGGACCCGGAAACAGGAAAATCCAAAGATCCGTCTGAAAGGACTTACCGGTTCATCCAAAAGTATGTTCTGCAGTCAATTCCTGAAGCAATCCTCTTCTTCTCACCTTTTTATTCATAATGACAAAGAAGAAGCTGCATATTTCCATAACGACCTGGCAAATATCCTTGGAGAAGAGAGTGTGAGTTTTTTCCCGGCATCTTTCAAACGTTCCGTTCTGTATCATCAACCCGACCATTCTAACATTATTCTGAGAACGGAGATACTTAACGCCATTAGTTCAGGAAAACGAAAGATGATCCTGGTTACTTATCCTGAAGCATTGGCAGAGAAGGTTGTTACCAGAAAAAAGCTCAGGGAAAAAACCTTTATGCTGGAAATTAACCGGGAAATAACAATTGAAGAGGTTGAAGAAACACTTCGGCAATATGATTTCCAGAGGGTTGATTTTGTATATGAACCTGGGCAGTATTCAATTCGTGGAAGCATTGTTGATATTTTTTCTTTTTCCAACGAACAACCCTTCCGCATCGATTTCTTTGGTAACGAAATTGATTCTATACGAACGTTTGATGTTGAAAATCAACTTTCTATTCAGTCTCTTGAAACAATTCAGGTTGTGCCTAATATTCCAGACCTCCATCCTGAAGAAGTAACAGACTCACTCATGAGTTTTCTCCCAAAAGGGATCACTGTCTGGACCCAGGATATGAATTATGCCCGGGAAAAAATGAATGATCTTTTTAAACAGGTTTCCGAAAAAGATAATTTTAACAATGAGACTATAAAAAAAATAATTACAGGAAATCATTTATATAAAGAATGCAGTGATCTTACTGTAATTGAATTCGGACATTATTTTAGCTTTCCACCTGAAAATGAATTGCACTTCAAAACCTCTTCCCAACCATCATTCAACAAGAATTTCGAGATCCTTTACCGCGACCTTTCCGGGAAAAGGGAAGAAGGATACCGGAATATTATTCTCTCCGGCAGCCGGAAACAGATTGACCGCCTCGAAGCTATATTCGCTGACATAAACAATAACAGGCACTTTAATCCTCTGCTTATGGTATTGCATGAAGGGTTTATTGATAATGATCTGAAAATTTGTGCTTATACCGATCACCAGATATTTGAACGTTATCATAAATTCCGGCTGAGAGGAAACTTTACTCGTAGTGAAGCACTTACCGTGCGCGAATTTACAGGGCTGAAACCCGGTGATTACGTTGTACATATTGATCATGGTATTGCACGTTTCGGCGGACTTGAAAGGGTTGAAGTAAACGGGAAAACCCAGGAAGCATTGAAGCTGGTTTTTAAAGACAATGATACTTTATATGTAAAGATCCATGCTTTGCATCGCATTTCGAAGTACAGAGGAAAAGATGACAAACCCCCGAAGATATATAAATTAGGCACGGGAGCGTGGCAAAAATTAAAACAAAGAACAAAGAAAAAAGTTAAGGACATTGCCAAAGATCTTATTGCCCTGTATGCACAAAGAAAACAGGAAAAAGGATTTGCATTTTCACCCGATTCTTACCTGCAGAAAGAGTTGGAAGCATCGTTTATCTATGAGGATACCCCTGATCAGGAAGAAGCGACAACGGCTACCAAGAACGGTATGGAACATACTGTACCTATGGATAGGCTGATATGCGGTGATGTAGGATTTGGCAAAACAGAAATTGCTATCCGTGCTGCTTTTAAGGCAGTAGCTGACAGCAAACAGGTTGCTATCCTCGTTCCAACCACTATTCTAGCTCTCCAGCATTACCAGACATTCACCGACAGACTCAAAGACTTCCCGTGCACTATTGAGTACCTCACACGCCTGAAAAAACCTGCCGACCAAAAACGTATCATCAGCGAACTACCTGAAGGGAAACCTGAAATTATTATTGGTACACATAAGCTGGTAGGCAAGAATATAAAATTCAAAGACCTTGGATTACTGATAATTGATGAAGAGCAAAAATTCGGTGTGGCAATTAAGGAAAAACTTAAAAACCTTAAAACAAATGTTGATACGCTTACCTTAACTGCTACCCCTATCCCGCGAACCTTACAATTCTCATTAATGGGAGCACGTGACCTCTCCATTATCAACACACCACCACCAAACAGGCATCCCATTATCACCGAACTGCATGGCTTCAATGAAGAGATAATTAAAGAGGGAATTAATTATGAAGTAAGCCGGAACGGACAGGTATTTTTTATCCATAACAGGGTGCAAAATATCACGAAGATCGAAGCCATGATCAACCGTATTTGTCCCAAAGTTAAAACCGCGATTGTTCACGGACAAATGGAAGGAAGGCAACTGGAAAACGTTATGCTTGATTTTATCCATGGAGATTACGATGTTTTAATAGCAACTACCATTATTGAGTCTGGTCTGGACATACCAAACGCTAATACAATATTTATTAATAATGCAAATAATTTCGGGTTAAGCGACCTGCATCAATTGCGCGGACGGGTTGGACGATCGAATAAAAAAGCATTTTGTTACCTGCTTGCCCCTCCCCTTTCAGTTGTTACTCCTGAGGCACGCCGGCGATTAAAAGCAATTGAAGAATTCTCGGAGTTGGGCAGCGGTTTTAATATTGCCATGCAGGACCTGGATATCCGCGGAGCAGGAAATCTTCTGGGAGCGGAACAGAGTGGTTTTATTGCCGATATCGGGTTTGAAACATATCACCGGATACTGGATGAAGCGGTGAATGAATTGAAAGAAACCAATTTTAAAAACCTGTTTGAAGAAGAAAAGAGTCAGGAAAACAGGAAAGTTACAGAGACAAAAAAGAAAAAATTCGTTAAAGATTGCCACATAGATACCGACATGGAGATCATGTACCCTGATGACTATATCCCGAACATTGCAGAGAGGATCAGGTTATACCGTGAATTGAATAATATTGACAGTGAACAGGATCTGGAGCAGTTTGAAAACAGACTGAAAGACCGGTTTGGCCCACTGCCTGAACCTGCTGTTGAACTATTTAATATTGTCAGACTAAGATGGCTGGCTGAAGTACTTGGTTTTGAAAAGATATTCCTTCAGAATAAAAAGATGGTGATCCATTTTATCTCCAATCCGGAATCCCCGTATTTCAAATCACCATTATTTATAAATATCTTACAATTTATCCAGAATAACCCACAGCAGTTTATAATGAAAGAAAAGACTGACAAGCTAACACTTACTATGTTACGGGTTAGTAATATCCGCCAGGCAATTGGTCTTTTAGAACAAATTAATGGATGAAAATGGATTTTGCGAGGAGTGAAACAACGCTTTGCCCGCCGCAACGCAGTGAAGGTGGGAAGCAATCTCCCAAAAACAACCGGAATGCCAAATAGATATACTGTCATGAGCTTTACGAAAACTTTTTTTATTTTTGAAAAAGAATTAAAAAATGACATCTTTGTGGTCTCAAATCTGAATTTTGGGGATTTAATAAGTAGCTGAAAATTCAATGTTAAGAAAAGTACAATATCTGTTCATCATATTTATTTTTCTGCCGTACCTGGTTGCAGGTCAAACTGAAAACAATTCACCATATTCCCGTTTTGGAATTGGAGACATTGCACATCACAGTTTTGGTAAAAACAGGGCACTTGGCGGGATGTCATTTGGATTGAGAGATCCGAATGCAATTGTAATGGCAAATCCTGCTTCACTAAGCGCCAGGGATACAATGTCATTCCTTTTTGAATTCGGGGTTATTGGTAAAAGCACCGAGCTTAGTTCAGGGGATTTGACCGATAAGTTTGATGACATAAATTTTAACCATTTGGCTATTGCCTTTCCAATAACCAAATGGTTAGGAACAAGTATAGGAATTATTCCATACAGTAACCAGAATTATAACATCATTAGTACCATAAGAGAGGGAGATTTATTATATAATCCGGCTACCGGAGATTTGGATTGCAAGTATATTGGAATAGGTGGAATCAATCAGTTTTTTATTGGTAACGCGCTGAAGTTGAATAAAAACTTCTCTTTGGGTTTCAATTTTTCATATCTTTTCGGTACATTAGAGCGCATAAGAACCCTGTCATTTGTCGACCGGTCTGATTTTTATAACTCTAAATACACTGACAAAACAATAATAGGTGATATAAAATTTGATTGGGGTTTACAATACACAGCTAATTTTAAACACGATCTGGAATTAACAGTGGGAGCAATTTTCAGTAGTAATACAAGGCTATCAGCCAAACAGGAGGTATTGCAGGAGAATATTGTTTATTCGGTCGATCCCGGTATTTATATTGACACTATCCAGAATTATACTGATGATAACGGGCATATTTTCCTTCCGGGCAAGATTGGTGCCGGTTTTACCTTCAAAAAGGGTGATAAGCTGATGATAGGCGCTGATTATTACTCTCAAAACTGGTCTGATGCAAGATTCTTTGGAAAATCTGATTCTCTTCAAAACACCAATACTATCCGTGGCGGAATTGAATTTGTGCCAAATAGCCGTGATTTACGTAACTACTTGAATTCTATACATTATCGTATTGGCGGACATTACTCTAATACTTATCTTCAGCTAAATGGAGAACAATTAACTGACTTTGGCATAAGTTTTGGATTAGGATTACCGCTGAGAGGTTCAAAATCAATATTTAATATTGCTTTTGAACTGGGACAAAGAGGAACACTGGAAAAAAATTTGATTAAAGAAAAATATGGTATCTTAAGTTTTAGTTTAACTTTGTATGATTTTTGGTTTTTAAAACCAAAATTTGATTAAAAAACTTTACAAAATGAAAGCAACAGCCACAAAATTTCTGTTAACCCTTTTAATTGTAACAGGATCAATTTCTGCCTTCGGACAAAAGGGCGTTGAGGATGGATCGAAGTTTGGTAAAGGAGAAGACAGTATAAGATGTGTCAGAAATCTTTCACTATATGCTGAATATTATCGTCAAAAAAGCTACGATGATGCTTTACCTTACTGGCAAATTGTTTTTGATGAATGTCCAACAGCTTCTTTCAACCTGTATATTCATGGTGTTAAAATGTACGAATTACTTGCTGAGAAAGCTGATAATGAAGAGCAAAAATTTACTTACCTGGACACCATGATGTTGATTTATGACCAAAGAATAAAATATTTCGGACATGAAGGAAAAGTATTGGGACGAAAAGGGATTGACTGGCTGTCGATTAGAAAAAGCACTGTTGAAGATATCAAAATAGGGTATGATTATATTAAACAGTCTATTGATATGCAAAAGAACAAGTCTGAGAATAAAGTACTTGCCTTGTTTATGACAGTTTCCGGAACTTTATTCAAATCCGGTGAATTAACGCAGGATAATATGATTCAAAATTATGCAACAGCAAGCCAGATTGCAGCTTATAAATTAAGCAAGAAGCCGGAAAGTACCGATTTCCAGAGATTGAAGGAAAGCATTGATGGAATTTTCTCGAAAAGTGGAGCAGCAACCTGCGAAGCATTAATTAAACTTTTTCAGCCAAAATATGATCAGAACCCGGAGGATAAAGAACTTCTGACTAAAATTGTTATCTTTCTTGCAGGTACTGGTTGTAAAGACTCTGATCTTTATTTCAATGCCAGCACTTCATTTCATAAAATCGAACCCAGTGCTAAATCAGCTTACTTTCTTGCTGAAATGAATGTTGACCGGGCTAATTATGAAAAGGCTGCTATACTATATAAGCAAGCCATTGAACTTGAAACTGATTCAAAAGAAAAAGCAAGATACTATATGAAGCTTGGCGATATAACTTATCATAAATTAGGCAGCAATTCTCTTGCCAGAACATTTGCAAGAAAAGCAGCTGAACTGGACCCGGAGTCAGGACATCCATACCTGCTTATTGGCGCAATATATGCTGATAGTGAGCCATGTGGTGATGACGATATTGCAAAGAAAGCGCTTTACTGGATTGCCGTTGATAATTTTGCGAAAGCTAAGCAGGTTGATAATGAACTTGCTGAAATTGCAAACAAAAGTATAGTTGCATATTCACAACATTTCCCCGATACTGAAACCATATTTTTTCATGGATTGAAAGAAGGCGATCGCTATACAGTGGGTTGCTGGATCAATGAAACAACTATTGTCAGAACAAGATAAGGAACACATGGATTTTTGGGATATTTTCCCGAAAAGATCTTTTATCATAAGCATTGCACTTGCCGTTGCAATGCTTATGTCATGTAAGAACGATATTGAAGTTATTAGTTCGCTTACCAATATCGATAACTTACCTTCGCAAACTATTGTCAACCTTGAAACCCTTTATACCGATTCGGCAAAAATACAACTGAGAGTAAAATCAAAGCTTGTAAAAAGTTTTAATCAGGCAGAGAATCCGTATCTGGAATTCCCTGAAGGGCTTGAGGTTTTTTTCTATGATAAAAACGAGAAAATTGAATCACAGTTATCAGCCAGATACGCGATCTATTATGAAGCAGATGAACTCTGGGAAGCAAAGGACAGTGTAGTTGTTATTAATGCTAATGGCGAAATTTTAAATACTGAACAATTATTCTGGGATGAAAATAAAAAATTGATCTATACAGATAAATTTGTTTCAATTACTACAGCTAATGAAATTATTTATGGCGATGGTATAGAGGCAAATGAAAATTTCACTAATTGGAAAATAATGAAACCCCGAGGCACTTTTTATTTAGAAAATGAATAGGAAAAAGTTAAGAATCCTGGAATTAGCATGGCTCACAGTTGCCATCCTTTGTGTGATAGCAGGTATCCATAGTACCAGCAACTCCGGCTTTTCTTCGGGTATGCTGTTTTTCTTAATAGCTTCAATCTCATTTGCAATGTATTTTTTCAGAAAAAATATGAGACGAAAAAGTAAAGATAACTAGTGTCATGTCAAACTTGTTTTGACGGTTGAAGAATAAACACTTACGACAAATTAACCTTAAACAGGCAAGTAATTAATGTCCATCATTATTACAATTATCATATCGGTTCTATTCTCTGCATTTTTCTCAGGAATGGAAATCGCGTATGTATCATCTAATAAACTTAAGATTGAATTGTACAGAAAAGAGGGTTCTTTCAATTCAAAAATTATTTCCCTGCTCTCCCGGTATCCCGGGCAATATATCGTTACAATGCTTATCGGCAACAATATTGCCCTGGTGATATATGGTATCTTTATGGCAATACTGCTTGAACCAGTGATATATACAATAACTGAACATGACATAAATATCCTTATCCTTCAAACAATTATCGCTACTCTTATAATTCTCCTGACTGCAGAGTTCCTTCCAAAAACTTTGTTCAGGATAAATCCAAATTCTTTTTTAAAGATTTTTGCTATACCGGTATTACTGTTTTTCATAATTTTCTACCCTGTCAGTAAATTAACCATATATATATCCAACTTCATTTTGGGAACCTTTTTCAAAGTAAAAACAGGTGAGAAGCAGGAAAATATTGTTTTTGGCAAGGTAGATATTGATAACCTGATGAATGAGAAAATGGCAGAGCAAAAAAACAATAAAAATGACACCCTTGATTTCAGGATCTTCCAGAATGCTCTTGATTTTTCTGATGTAAAACTCCGTGAATGTATGGTTCCAAGAACAGAGATAATAGCTGTTAAAAACGACAGTGGAATTGATGATCTTCAACAGAAATTCATTGAGACAGGTTTATCCAAAATACTTGTTTTCAAGGAATCAATTGATCGGATTATCGGGTATATCCATATGAAGGACATGTTTAATAATCCTGATAATATTGAATCAAACATTATTGATGTATCAATTGTACCAGAAACAATGCCGGCCAACAAGCTACTTGAAATGTTACTTAAGGAAAAAAAGAACATTGCTGTGGTGGTTGATGAATTTGGAGGAACTTCAGGTATTGTGACAATTGAAGATATCCTGGAGGAAATATTTGGAGAAATTGAAGATGAACATGATACTTTAAAACTCACCGAACAAAAGATAAATGAGCACGAATACATATTTTCAGGCCGTCTTGAAGTCGACTATCTTAACGAAAAATACAACCTTAATCTACCCAAGCACGGTGAATATGAGACACTTGCCGGCTTAATACTACACTTCTACGAAAGTATACCAAAACCTAAGGAACTTATTATAATTGAGTTATTTGAATTCAGAGTACTGGAAGTTAGTGAAACAAGGATAGAACTGGTAAAACTAACAATAACTAAGACTTTGAAGTGAGGTGTTATGTGTGGTGATGAGGTGATGCAGTGTGAAGAGCAGAGAGCAAAGAGCAAAGAATAAAGAGAAAAAGAAGATTTCATATTAAAGGAAATATCAAATTTTTATATCTTTGCTGCCTGAATTTTTACATCAAATAAAAATATTAAATAACTCATGTCAACATTACAAACCTTACGTGACAAAGCGGGAGTTCTTGTAGCAATTATTATTGGATTGGCACTTTTAGCCTTTATTTTAAGTGATTTTATTGGAAAAGGAACCGGAGGGAGATCGAAAAAATATTTTGAAATAGCAGAAATTGCCGGAAAACCCATTACTTACCAGGACTTTGAGAAAAAAATAAATAAACTTACAGAGATCTATAAATTATCCGGCAACGGGATGATCGATGAAAGTACCTCGGAAAACATCAGGGAACAAAGCTGGCAACAACTAATCCGCGAAAATATTCTGAATAATGAATATAAGGAACTGGGGCTGGGTGTATGTGATGAAGAGTTATTTGACCTGATACAGGGAAACAACCCTCATATTTTTATCAGGCAAATGTTTACTGATCCCCAAACAGGAAGAATGAATAAGCCGGCACTGATAAATTTCCTTAAAAATATGGATAATGATCCAACCCAGAAAGCTTACTGGTTATTCATGGAAGACGAAATTCTAAATGACAGGTATTCTATAAAGTATACAAACCTTGTTCGCAAAGGATTATATCCCACACGTAATCAAGCTGTAATTGAATTTCATGAGTCAAACAAAAAGGTTGATTTTAATTATTTTGTTGAACGATTTAATACTATATCTGATAGCGCAGTAACAGTAAATTCAAAAGACCTTGAAAGTTATTACAAGGAACATAAAGATGATTACAAACAATCGCCTGCAAGGACTATTGAATATGTTGTATTCAGTGTAGAGCCGTCTGAAGCAGATATTTCTGAAAGCGAAAAGTGGATCAATGGTATCAAATCTGAGTTTGAAGAGGCTGAAGATGTGAAAGAATTTGTTAACCTTACAGCTGACACACGGTTTGAGGATATTAACCATACCCTGGATGAATTCCCGGAAATTATCAGAGGGTTTGTTGATACTGCTGAATTAGGAGAAGTTTACGGACCATATTTTGAAAATGAAACTTACAAGCTGACAAAAATAGCTGAGATAAATTACCTGCCTGATTCTGTACATGCACGTCATATACTTATATCAGCCGGTCAGAACAGAAGCTTTAGTAAAGCGGAATCTACTGCAGACAGTCTGAAAACACTGATCGGGAACGGCACTAATTTTGACATGATTGCAATAACTTTTTCCGACGATCAGGGGTCAGCCCAACTTGGTGGTGATCTCGGATGGTTCAGTGAAGGACAAATGGTTAAACCTTTTAATGATGCATGTTTTCAAGGAAAAACCGGTGATTTGACCATAGTTGAAACCCAATTTGGTTTTCACATTATTGAAATACTTGATCAGGGTAGTGCTGTAAAAAAATTCAAAGTAGGAATAGTCGACAGAAAACTGGAACCAAGCTCAACTACATATCAGAACATTTATGCTGAAGCAAGCCGTTTTGCAGGTATGAACAACACATACGAGAAATTCAATGAAACTATTACCGGTGAAGGTTATGATAAACGAACAGCTAACGATTTAAAGCCCACGGATAAAGAAATTCCCGGTCTTGAGTCACCAAGGTATCTTATACGGTCGGTTTTTGATGGCAAGGAAAATGAGATTATTCTCGATTTTAATGAGCAGGCTGTTTTTGAAATAGGTAATCAATTCGTAATTGCATATCTATCCGATGTAAAAAATGAGGGATATTCTAAGCTTGAAGATGTTGAATCAGATATCCGCCTTAATGTTATGAAAGAGAAAAAAGCTTTGAAAATAATAGAAAATATTAAAGCCAGGATGGGTGAAACAGAAACTATTGAAGAACTTGGAACAAACCTGGGGGTAAATATTGAAACTGCAACAGGAATTTCTTTCAATTCATTTTCAATTCCCGGAGCCGGTATAGAACCACAGGTAATTGCCACCGCAGTTAATAGTGATCAAGGTATACTTACCGGACCTATTAAGGGAAATAACGGAGTATATGTTATTACTGTCACAAATATTACAAATCCGGAAGAGACTGACCTTACTGTAATAATAAACCGTTTAAAAAACACCTATAATTCCAGAGCCGGTTATGAAGCTTTTGAAGCATTAAAAGAAAGCGCCAATATAGTAGACAGCAGGTCTAAGTTTTACTAGAATTGAAAAAAATCTCCATCCTGTCGAATGCTTTGTTTATCATATCTTCAGGTACACAAAAGGAGAGTCTCAGGTGACCTTCGCCTTTAAAAGCAACACCGGGTGTTGCAGATACTTTGGCATCAAAAAGTAATTTCTTGCAAAATTCAGCAGAATCCGCACCATCCTCATGCAATATTTTCGGGAACATGAGATATCCACCCTGTGGTCTTTGATATTCAAATATCGAAGGCATACGGTCAAGCCTTTCACACATCAGGTTTCTGGCAGATAAATAATGTTTGCTGAATTCATTTACACAATCCTGTGGTCCCTTGAGTGCTTCAATAGCTGCATATTGTGAAACCACCGGTGTACAAATTGCAAACGGAATATGAGCTTTTGTTATCTGGGGTATTAATTCCTCATCAGCATGAATATAACCTATACGCCAGCCGGTCATTGCATATGTTTTGGTAAATGTAAATGCACTGATCACGTTTTTTGACATTCCAGGAACAGAAGCAATACTAAAATGTTTGCTTTTATCGAATGTGAAATATTCATATGCTTCATCTGTAATGAGCATAAGATTATTTTCAAGAGCAATTTCTGCTAATTGTAATTGTTGTTCTTCACTAAAAACCGAACCGGTAGGATTACCAGGGGTACAATACATAATTGCTTTGGTTTTTGGCGTTATTGATTTTTTTATAGCTTGTATATCAAGAGCAAATCCACCTTCCTCAATGGTTGGAACCAGCACCGGTTTGCCTAAAGCCATTACAACCTGTCTGATATGTGTTGAATAGGTCGGGGTAGGAAAAATTACCTCGTCGCCCGGATCTACAATTGCCATAACTGCTGCTGCTAATCCTTCAATAGCACCAACAGTTACAATTATCTGCCCCGGATTAGCATTAATACTATTCTTCGTTTTTAATTTTTTTACTATTTCTTCTCTTAATTCCGGTAAGCCCGCCGACTCGGAATATCCTCCGGTCAGTCCTTTTTCTATTGCATTAATCGCAGCTTTTTTAATATGTTCAGGAGTATCTGAAGTAGGTTTTGCCCAAGACAGGAATGCCACATCATCAAATTGCTTCGACAGCCGGGTCATTTCATGAATAGCTGATTTAGGTATTTGTGAAACTCTGTTTGAAATCAATTCTTTTCCTTTTCTCATAATGTATTTTCCAGGTTTTGTTCTTAATTATAAGCAAGCCTGATTTCCGGCGTAGCCAGAGTAGGCTTAATATATTCCTGCCATTCAGGATTATCCCATGTTTTTAAGGCACGATGTATCACATAATACTTCTCAGGAATAGGATGGGTACCAACAACTACCTTTAAATTATATTGCTCCGCTATGAACCTTTTAAAATATATAATGCGCGGACAAGGAGGATAGCCAACCACCATTCCGGTAGCAAAATGAATGACCTCTGCCCCATTCTTTTTCATTTCCCCGGGAACGTATTCAATATTTCCACCAGGACATCCATCACAGGTTGAATAACCAATAAGCTCAACATCCATGTCTTTATAAATACTAAAAGCACCTTCCCTGTTTTTTATTGATCTAAAACATTTACCACCACCACAGGTATGATAACGGTGACAAATAATAATTCCGATTTTTACTATTTTGTTCATTTGTGAAATGTTTAATCAACATTATCATGCAGGTATGAATTATCATCTCTCAGTATTGATTTTTTCTTTGTCTTATCCTCATTATCTTCCTCATCGCCAAGAGAATATCTTGAAACTTTAGATTTAGATGAATAAACATCATTCTTTATATTAATATTTCTTCTTATATAAGCAGGTTCATCTTCAAGTTCGTCAATATTATCTTTAATATCCTGATTTTTAAGACCTTTTTCTTTTATTATAGAATGTGTCTCTTTTATTTTCCTAATCCGTTCAGCATTTTTTTCAGAATTGATTGATTGGTTTACCGGGTTATGATCCGGGTTTTTATTCACATCGGCCGGCTTTTCATCTTCCTCCAGCATATTGAAATTAATTGTACGTTGATTATTACTATATTCATCAACACGGTAAGTACCAAGATCTTTATCTTTAATTTCAAAAATGGTATCATGCCATTTTCTCCCATCCGATGAATTATCAGACAACGTTACACTTTTCCTGGATCTGCTTTTTACATACAATTCAGGGATACTATTAGCCTCAAAACCGGTAGCTATTATTGTAACAATTACTTTTGCTTCAAGTAATTCATCAACACTTGTTCCCCATATTAATTGAACATCCTCCGCTGCCAGTTCATTTATATAATCGGTTATTTCGCCTACTTCATCCATACTTATTTCATCAGACCCGGATGAAATATTGAGCAAAATACTTTTTGCGCCGGTAATATCATTCGAATTAAGCAAGGGTGATGTTACTGCCTGTTCAATTGCTTTCAAAGCTCTTCCTTCACCTTCAGCTACACCGGTACCCATTATTGCCACACCCGAATCAGTCATTACTGTCTGGACATCGGCAAAATCAACATTTATGTAACCATGAACTGTAATTATTTCAGCTATTCCTTTAGCTGCAATAGTAAGCACATTATCAGCGTGCCCGAATGCTTCAGACAACTTAAGATCTCCAAATATTTCCCTGAGTTTCTCATTATTAATTACCAGGAGCGAATCGACATATTGACTTAATTCATTAATACCTTCTATAGCCTGGTTAATTCTTTTCTGTCCTTCAAATTTAAAAGGGATTGTAGCAATGGCAACTGTAAGAATACCTGCTTCGCGGGTTGCTTTCGCGATTACCGGTGCAGCCCCCGTTCCTGTTCCTCCGCCCATTCCGGCTGTCAGGAAAACCATTTTTGTATTGCTCGAAATTGCATTTAATATATCATCCATGTTTTCCAGAGCAGCCTGTTTACCTATTTCAGGGATATTTCCTGCTCCTCTTCCTTCAGTAAGAGATTCACCAATTTGAATTTTCACAGGAACCGGACTGGTATTCAATGCTTGTGCATCTGTATTACACACCACAAAATTAACATCCTTTATACCTTTTTGGTACATATAATTAACCGCATTACTCCCACCTCCACCAATACCCAGAACCTTTATAGTTGATGACTTTTCAACAGGCAGATCAAAGTTCATTATTTCGTCAGTCATGGCTATTATTTTTAATTTTAAATAAATACATTTTATATCACCGTTTGCTACTCCATTTTCACATCATTTTCAGCAAACATTTCATTAAATGTTTTTTTCCACTTCTCAAAAAAGCGAGGTTTTTCTCCCTTATTATCTTTTTCCTGTTCAAGGAACTCATGTGAGGTTTCTTTTTCAACCTCATAAGTATTCAGGTATTCGAATCCTTTAAGCACGAGGCCAACGCTGGTAGCAAATTGTGGCTGGTTAATATCATCGTCTAATTCACCACCCATAAATTCATTTGGCAAACCTACTCTCACATCCATTCCTGTTTTAAATTTCACAAGTTGTGAGAGATGTCTGAGTAAAGCGCCTCCGCCTGTTAGTACAACACCGGCAGCAAGTTTCTCAAAATATCCACTGTTTTCTATTTCAAACATTACTGCATCAATTATTTCTTCCATCCTTGACTGGATAATATATGCCAGGCTTTTAAAAGAGATCTCCTTTGGTTCCCGTCCTGAAATACCCGGAATTGTTACCACCTTATCATCGGGAGAAATATCGCCGAGCGCCGAACCAAACTGGATTTTCAACGATTCAGCCTGCCGCTGGAGGATAGCACATCCTTCTTTGATATCTTTTGTAACCACATTACCACCAAAAGGTATCACAGCAGTGTGCCTGATAATATTATCATAATAAACAGCAACATCGGTTGTTCCTCCACCAATATCCACTAAAACCACACCTGCTTCTTTTTCATCAGCAGTAAGCACTGCCTCAGACGAAGCCAGTGGTTCCAGGATAAGCTCTCTTATTTGCAGTCCTGTCCTGTTAATACATTTCTCAATATTTTTTGCTGAAGCTATCTGTCCTATCACTATATGGAAATTAGCTTCCAGCCTTCTACCATTCATTCCTACAGGATTTTTCACGCCTGTTTCATTATCAACAATAAAATTCTGAGGCAGGACATGAATAATTTCCTCTCCAACATCAATAGGGATCTTATACATATCCTTTATCAGCCGGATAATATCTTCCCGTGTTATTTCTTCTTCCACGGAATCCCTGTTAATATATCCTCTGTTTCGCATGCTCCTGATATGTTGACCGGCAATTCCGACAAAAACCTGGCTGAAATTTATTTCAGAACGTTTTTGAACATCTTCTACGGTTGAACGGATAGCATTCACGGTTTCTTCAATATTCAGGACAACTCCCCGTTTTATACCCTTTGAGGGAGCTTTGCTAAGTCCTAAAATCTCGATTTTACCATTCTCATTTTTCCTGCCGACTACAGAAACAATTTTTGTGGTTCCAATATCAACAGCCGCAACGATATGGTCTTTTTTGTTCATAGTATTAGATTTTAATGTGGTTATTTATTTTTAATTTTTAATTTTTAATTTTTAATTTTTAATTTTTTAATTCTATTCTACTGATAATTAATTTCCTTTTTGCTAATAAGTACGTTTAGTACAGACTATTTGTCCGTCAAATTTCAGGTTAATTGCTTCATACTTGTTCCACCCCACCTTGTTCAGGCCTTTTTCAAACAATGCATATAGTTTCCTGAACTTTTCCTGATAACCGTCAAAACTTCCAAGAATAATTCTGTAGGCTCCAACACGTGGCACTAATTCAAACTCTCCTTTTTTGTTTACATATATCTGTTCAATCTGTGCCCTCCAGAAATCATGCGAACTGATAAAACAACCCAGTTCATGAACTTGTTTGATTATATTGTCAGAATTAATATTTTTTATCATAAGTTCCTGCATAATTTCCTCAGGTTCATTAATATAACCACTGACTATCAGCACCCTGGGAGTGAATTTTTCAGAAAAAGGGACAATTGCACCTTCAGCGTCAATATAATAACTCATTCCCTTGTTATTTATAATTCTTACAACCGGTACTCTTTGAATTGCCTCAATATGCAATTTCCCCCCGATTGTTTTATATACTTCTACTTTTTTCAGTGCAGGATGTAAAGCAAGCCGGATTTCAATTTCCCGGGTATTAAGAGTTCCAATTGGATAACCAAGCACCTGATTATCACGTTTATTAATAACATTGAGTATGTCATCTTGTGTAACGAACCGGCTTGTAAGGGAATCCGGTAAACTGATATCAATCGAATTACATGGAGTTTTTCCCGACCGGTCAACAACAAAACCGGGAACCACAACTATATAGGCTATGATAATTACCCAAACAAATATTTTCAGAATCCGCTTCATTTTTCCTTTATCTATTCTTAAGCATTTTTTTCACTGGTTCAACAAATTCACCTATATCTCCTGCTCCAAGTGTTAACAATACCTCCAAATCTTTTTTGCTCAACAGATCAACCAGGTTTTCCTTTTTTACCAATTGTTTATTTTCCATTTTCATTTTCTGTAATATCATCTCAGAAGTAACACCGGGGACCGGTTTTTCCCGGGCAGGATAGATATCCAAGAGTATAAGCTCATCCAATTCATCAAGACTGCCGGCAAATTCATTGGCAAAATTTTGTGTACGGGAATAAAGGTGTGGCTGAAACACCCCTGTTATTGATTTGCCGGGGAACAACTCCCTTACAGACGCGATGCATGCTTTCAATTCTTCAGGATGATGTGCATAATCGTCAATATAAACCAGCTTATCAGATTTGAATACAATTTCAAACCTGCGTTTGACACCTAAAAAATTTAACAATGCTTTTTTAATTGTCTCCTGCTTTACTCCAAGCAGTGTAAGCGTTGCAACTGCGGCAACTGCATTTTCTACATTCATCCTTCCGGGATAACCAAAGTAAATATCTTTGATAATTCCGTCAGGTGTATGAATATTAAACAGATATAAACCTTCCTTGATAGTTACATCTGAACAATAAAAGTCAGCATTTGTATTAATTCCATATGTATATATTGAAACATCATGCAGGTTTTCAGATTCAAGCGATAGCCCTTTCTTTATCAGCAATATACCTCCCGGTTTTATTTGTCCGATAAATTTCACAAAAGCTTTTTTCATTTCATCTTCCCCCCCGTAAATATCCAGGTGATCAGCATCAATAGCTGTCACTACTGCTATCCATGGATATAATTGCAGGAATGACCTGTCATATTCATCAGCTTCAAGCACAATCAAATCGCTTTTACCCGGAAGAAAATTTGTATTATAGTTTATTGAGATCCCTCCAAGGAAAGCGGAACAATCAAGCTCCGACTGTTTTAGCAAATGAGCAATGATAGTTGAAACTGTAGTTTTACCGTGAGTGCCGGCAACAGCTATACATTTGGCTTCACGGGTTATCCATCCAAGTGCTTCAGCCCTTTTCAATACCCGGAAACCCTTATTTCTGAAATATCTTAGTTCAGTATGAGCCTCAGGAACAGCAGGCGTGTATACAACCAGAACCTCCTCCTTTTTATTAATGTCCCTGTATATTTCAGGTATCTTATCCACATTATCAATATAATGAATTATGCTCCCTTCTGCTGACAATTGCAATGTGAGTTTCGATTCAACAAGGTCGTACCCGGCAACTTCAAAACCACCGGCCATAAAATACCTGGCAAGGGCGCTCATCCCGATACCTCCGATACCGATAAAATAAACCCTATGTATTTTGTCCGGATCCATATTAATTTTTTTTCATCAATTTAAGCACTTCATCTGCAATCATGTCAGCTGAATTTCTTACAGTCATTTTCTTGATATTCAATGATAATAACTCTTTCTTTTTCTTATCAGCAGATAGTTCCAAAACGGCATTCAATAAAGTTTCCCCGGTTTCACTGTCTTTCACCATAATGGCAGCCCTGTTTTTCACCAGCACCAGTGCATTTTTTGTCTGATGATCCTCTGCAACATTTGGAGAAGGAACAAGGATAACCGGTTTCCCCACAAGGTACAATTCCGAGATAGTTCCTGCCCCTGCTCTGGACACTATCACATCTGCAACTGAGTAAGCAAGATCCATACGGTTGATAAACGGAAATAACTTTACATTTTCCACACCACTTAACAACATTGCCTCTTCAGCTTTTTTATGGTAAAATTCACCTGTTTGCCAAATAATACATACATCTTCATTTTTAATTCTGCTGAGGCCTGTCATAATACTTTCATTAATAGTCCTTGCCCCTCCACTACCGCCAAGAACTAAAACTATTTCCGGTTCATTCTCAAGTCCGAAATATTTCAATGCCTCTTTCTTTTTATTCTCTAACTTTTCAAGATCCTGCCTGACCGGATTTCCGGTAAAAATTATTTTATTTTCAGGAAAATATTTGTCCATATTTTTATAGGCAACACAAATTTTTTCAGCTTTTTTCCCCAGGATTTTATTAGTGATACCGGCAAAAGAATTTTGCTCCTGAATCAAGGTTGGAATTCCTTTTTTCGAGGCGCACCAAAGAACAGGAGCGCTGGCATATCCTCCAACTCCTATCACCACAGAGGGCTGAAACCTGTTTATGATTTTTTTGGCAATAAACAAACTGCGAAAAAGTTTAATTATAAAAACAATATTTTTAAAAGAAAATCCTCTATGTAAACCTGTTACGGGCAGACCTTCAATAGCATAACCCGCTTCAGGCACCTTTTTCATTTCCATTTTTCCTTCAGCTCCGACAAACAAAATATCAAGCTCCTGCCTTTTCAATTTTAAAGCGTTTGCAATTGAAATTGCCGGGAATACATGCCCTCCGGTTCCGCCACCGCTGATAATAATTTTGTTATGCTGTAACTTCCTCTTCATCCGGTTCGGTTTCGTTCAAATTTCTGCTTATACTTAAAATAATTCCAAATGCAATACTTGTAAACAGCATTGATGATCCACCCATACTAACAAGTGGCAATGTCTGTCCGGTTACGGGAAAAATTCCTACTGCCACTGCCATATTAACCATTGCCTGAACGACAATCATAAGTGTTAACCCAATTGCAAGGAATGCAGGAAATGTCCGGTCACATTTTCTTACAATAACTCCAGCCCTGAACAATAAAAAAAGATAGGCCAGTAATATAGGGATCCCCCCGATTATCATTCCGTATTCCTCAACGATAATTGCGTAAATAAAATCAGAATATGGATTAGGCAGAAAGTTTCGCTGGACACTTTTCCCGGGATTTTTCCCGAACAATCCACCTGTTGCAATAGCAATTTTTGCCTGCTGGCTCTGATAACTTTCCTCACCACCTTCTTCGAAGTAATTCTCTATACGATTCTTCCATGTATTTATTCTTCCTTCCTTTTCAACCAATGTACCGACTGCAATAAAAAGTGCGAGTAATAATATAGCAACACCACCTGAGGCAAGAAGATGTTTCATGCTGATCCTGCCAATAAACATCAGCAAAAGTGAAATTCCGAAAATTAAGGCAGCAGTTGACAGGTTTGCCGGAAGGATCAATACACAAATTATTACAACAGGTATAATGACAGGTAAAAATGCCTCTTTGAAACTCTTTATTTCACCCTGTTTCATTGACAATACTCTTGCTATGTACATAATAAGAGCCAGCTTGGCAAAGTCAGATGTCTGAATTGTAAAACCCAGTCCCGGCAAAGTAAGCCAGCGGGTAGCCTGGTTGACGTTTGTACCCAGAAACAGGGTAAGTATCAAAAGAATAACAGCTATCCCAATCAATAATTGGGATAATTTTGAATAGTATTTATAATGAATAAGGTGAGTGATAAAAATGATCATTATTCCAAAGGCGAGGATCACGCCATGACGAATCAGGTAATACAATGAATTCCCGCCCATCTTATGCATAGCCAGCGTACTGGTTGCGCTATATACTGCCAGTAGTGAAAATATACTCAGGACAATAATAACACCCCAGATAATCGGGTCACCCTTCAGATATTTATTTATCTTTTCACCCATTCTTTTTACAGATTCCTCACTGCTTTTTTAAATTGTCTTCCACGATCTTCATAGTTATCAAACAAATCGAAGCTTGCGCATGCCGGAGAAAGCAGAACTGTATCTCCTTTTTTTCCATAAAAATAAGCAGTACGCACAGCTTCTTCCATTGAGCCTGAATCAACAACATCGGTAACTATTTCATCATAAGCCTTATGTATCTTTGAATTTTCTTTTCCCAGACATATAATAGCCTTTACTTTTTCTTTAACTAATGTGGTAAGACCGGAATAGTCGTTTCCTTTATCAATTCCTCCAACAATCCAAATCACCGGCGTTTTCATGCTTTCAAGAGCATACCATGTTGAATTTACGTTAGTTGCTTTTGAGTCGTTGACAAACCAGATCCCATGCACTTTAATAAAAGATTCCAGACGATGTTCCACGCCCTGAAAATCACTCAGGCTTTCCCTGATGGTTTCTTTCCTGATATGTAATACCCGGCCGGCAATACTTGCAGCCATGGAATTATAAATGTTGTGTTTCCCTTGTAAGGCTAATTCATCAATTGACATTTTCATTATTTTGTTTTTTACTGTTTTAATATTTACCATATTGTTATGAATAAAAGCTGCCTGGTTTTCCGATTTATACAGGGAAAAAGAAAGTGAATTCCCTGCTATCTCTCTTTTTTTCAACTCCCTGAGTATTATCTCATCGTCACCACAAAAAATAAAAGAGTCATTTTTTCCCTGGTTCCGTACTACTCTGAATTTCGAATTCACATATCTGTCAAAGTCATATCCATACCTGTCAAGATGGTCGGGAGTAATATTCATCAACACAGCTATATCAGCTTTGAAATTGTACATATTATCCAACTGAAAACTGCTTAATTCAATCACATAATGATCATGATCTTCTATCGCCACCTGCATAGCCAGGCTATTCCCGATATTTCCTGCAATCCCCACATTCAACCCGGCTTTTTTCATCATATGAAATATCAGGGAAGTTGTAGTGGTTTTCCCATTGCTGCCTGTAACACATATTTTTATGGCACTGGTATATCTCCCTGCAAATTCGATCTCAGAGATTACCGGTGTTTGTTTTTCCTTTAGTTTACCTATTAGTTCAATATCATCAGGAATACCCGGACTTTTAATCACTTCATCTGCCAAAAGGATCTTTCCGGGCGAATGTCTTTTCTCTTCATATTCTATCCGGTAATTATTAAGCAACTTTTTATATTTATCCTTAATTTTCCCATTATCAGACACAAAAACATCCAGTCCTTTTTTAAGGCCCAGTATTGCAGCTCCTGTCCCGCTTTCTCCGGCACCAAGCACTACAATTCTTTTATGTTTTCTGTCTACTGACATAGTAATTATCTGATTTTCAACGTAACAATAGTTATTACAGCAAGCAAGACTGCAATAATCCAGAACCGGGTAACGATTTTTGGTTCGGGATATCCTTTTTTCTGGTAATGATGATGAATAGGTGTCATCAAAAAAACCCGTTTACCCTGTCCATATTTCCTTTTAGTCCGTTTGAAAAAACTTACCTGAATTAATACAGACAAACTTTCTACCAGGAATATACCACAAAGGATAGGGATTAGCAGTTCTTTTCTTATCAGGATAGCAAAAACTGCAATTATACCACCCAGCGGGAGACTGCCGGTATCTCCCATAAAAACCTGAGCAGGATAGGAGTTATACCAGAGGAACCCGATTGTAGCACCGATAAATGCACTTATAAAAATTACTAATTCACCCGTATTGGGGATATACATAATATTCAAATAATCAGCATATATCACATTCCCTGACAGATATGCCAATATTCCCAGTGTTGTTCCAATAATTGCTGACGTACCTGTAGTCAATCCGTCAAGCCCATCGGTAAGATTTGCCCCATTGGAAACCGCGGTAACAATAAAAATGGTTACAATAATAAAAATAACCCAACCCCACTGTTTACTCTTTTCACCAAGAAAGGAGACCAGATATGCATAATCAAACTCATTATTCTTTATAAAAGGTATTGTTGTAATAGTACTTTTTACATCCCTGCTAATATATTTTGCTTCTTCATTTTCTCCGGTTACTCCTTCGAGCATTTCTTCTGTTTGAACAGTCTGATCAATCATCACAATTTCCCTGACTAATACATCATCGTTAAGATAAAGGGTTATCCCAACTATAAGTCCCAGAATTATCTGTCCCAAAATTTTAAATCTACCGGCAAGTCCTTCCTTACTCTTTTTAAAGATTTTAATATAATCATCAATAAATCCTACAAACCCGAGCCAGACTGTAGTAATAAGCATCAGGATAACATAGATATTCCCAAGATCACCAAACAAAAGGGTTGGAATAATAATTGATGCCAGGATAATGATCCCGCCCATGGAAGGAGTGCCAACTTTGCGATACTGCCCTTCAAGTCCAAGGTCCCTTACCACTTCACCAATTTGTTTTTTCTGCAGATACAATATGATTCGCTTTCCGAACAACAATGAAATGACAAGGGAGGTAATTATTGCCATTGCAGACCGGAAAGAAATATACTGAAACATACCCGCTCCGGGTACATCCAGACTTTCAAGATATCCGAATAAATAATAAAACATATTCTTTTTTCAATTCGGTTACATAGCTAAAACTTCAAACATACCGGCAATTACTTCTCTGTCATCAAAATGATATTTTACACCATTAATCTCCTGGTATGTTTCATGGCCTTTCCCGGCAATAAGGATTATATCATCTTTTTCTGCCAACATACAAGCGATTTTTATAGCTTCTTTTCTGTCAATCAGGATCAATACTTTCCTTTTTTCATTCTTTTCCACACCCTTATACATATCATCAATGATCTTTTGCGGGTTTTCTGTCCGGGGATTATCGGATGTAAGTATCACTTTATCACTTTTATTAACAGCAATACCGGCCATTACCGGTCGTTTTGCTTTATCCCGGTCACCCCCTGCTCCAACAACAGTTATTAATTGCTTTTTTTGTTTTTTTATTTTTCCAAGTGCATTCAAAATATTCTCCAGGGCATCAGGAGTATGTGCATAATCAACTACAGCAGTCACACCTCCTTCCGACCTGATAATCTCAAGGCGACCCGGTACCGGTTCAGATTCGCTAATCAATCTTATAAGTTCATCTTTTTTCAAGCCAAGGAGATAAGCAGATGCATAAACAGCAAGCAGATTATAAACATTAAACTCCCCAATAAGCCTGCTCCATACTTCCTGGTTATCAATTTTAAGTAGTGTACCCTCCTGTAAACTTTCAATTATTTTACATTTGAAATCCGCAACAGACCTTAGAGCATAGGTGCTGATACCGGCGTCACAGTTTTGTACCATAATCTTCGCGTTCCTGTCATCTGCATTTACCAGAGCAAAAGCATCTTCCCCCAGATCATCAAAGAATTTTTTCTTAACATTTATATATTGCTTGAAATTTTTATGGTAGTCAAGGTGATCATGAGTAATATTGGTAAAAATCCCTCCTTTAAAAATAAGCCCGGCGGTCCGGTATTGATCAAGAGCATGAGAACTTACTTCCATAAAGACATATTCGCATTCTTTTTTAACCATTTCTGTAAGCAACCGGTTTATTTGTAAAATATCAGGGGTTGTATGGGTAGCGGGTATCTCTTTTTCAATAATTATGTTCCCTGTGGTAGAAATCAAACCTGTTTTCTTTCCGGCTTTCCTGAAAAGATCATAAAGAAGGTGTACAATTGTAGTTTTACCATTTGTACCTGTTACTCCAACAAGTTTCAGTTTTCCTGTAGGATTCCCGAAAAAATTTGCTGCTATTCTGCCTAAAGCAACGGCAGTATTATTTACCCGGATAAAAGTTACTTTTTCACCTGTTTTTACCGGAATTTTCTCACAAATAATTGCAGATGCTCCATTATTAACAGCCGACGGTATATACTTGTGTCCATCCGTATTTGTGCCTTTTACAGCAAAAAACATGTCACCCGGTTTTACCTCCCTGGAGTCAAATTGCAATCTTTTAACTTCGGTTTCCCGCAGGCCGGTAATTTTCAGGATATTTACCCCGTGTAATATGTCTTTTAATTTTACCATTCGAAACATTCGTTATTTATCCCATACTCATTTCAAGCAACACTTTTGAGCCGGGGGATATTTTGGTACCCGGTGCAATAGATTGTTTCCAAACTTTACCATATCCTTTTACTTCCACTTTCAAAGCCATATTCTCAAGAATATAAAGAGCATCCATGAGTCCCATCTCTTTAACATTCGGCATTATTCCCTTGCGTATATTCAGTGGCTTCAACATGATAGTTGAATCTTGCTTGACCGTAGCTACCCATTTCGATGAGACATTTATATTTGTTGTTGCTATATTAAATCGATCAAAAACCGACTTCAGATCCTCAAGATTCCCGTGCTTTGAATATGGAGGGTCATATGCTTCAGGTATATTCAAATATTGTTGTTCGTCCCGAAACAGGCTGGTGGCATAAACTTTATCTGCAATTTCCTTAAAAACAGGGCCTGCAACCAGATTTCCATAGTAGATTGAACTGGTTGGAGAATTAATAACAACAATGCAGGAATATTTTGGATTCTCTGCCGGAAAATATCCTACAAAAGAAGCCTGGTATGATACTTCCGATCCCTGCTTATAACCATATTTTTCATTTGCGATCTGTGCAGTTCCTGTTTTTCCTGCAATTTTAAAGTTATCATTCCGGAGATTCTTAGCTGTCCCATTTTCAACAACACCCTCAAGTATTTCGCGGGCTTTCCGAATAGTTTCATCAGAACAGATTGAAGGATTTAACACTTTAGTATCAAACTTTCGTATTCTTTCCCCGTGGTACCTTATCTCCCTGACAAAACCCGGTTTTACCATTTTGCCATTATTCGCAACTGCATTATAGAATGTAAGTATCTGTAACGGTGTCATTCTAACTTCATATCCATGAGAAATCATGGGAAGACTTAACCCCGACCAATACTTATCTCCCGGATATTGAATATACGGGCTCCCTTCGCCCTTTATCTCAACGTCAAGTTTTTCATTAAGACGCATAGCATAAAGTCTGTTAATAAACTGACTTTCACGGCCTTTATAATTTTCGTTGATTATTTTTGACATCCCTATGTTTGAAGATAACTCAAAGACCTGTCTGACCGTTATTTTTCCATATCCTCCTTTTTTGGTATCCTTTATAGTTTTGTCGTAATACCGTACCTTCCCATTGCCGGTATCAATAGTATCATCCAGATTAACCACTTTGTCTTCAAGGGCAACCATAAGCGCAGGAAGTTTAAAAGTTGATCCGGGTTCAGTACTTTCGCCGATCCCATAATTGTATAATTCACGATACCTGCCATTCTTATCCCTCTCCAGATTAACTATTGCTTTTACCTCACCTGTTTGAACCTCCATAAGTATAGCAGTGCCATGATGTGCATTATGTTTGGAAAGTTGTTTTAACAGGGCATGCTCGGCAACATCCTGCAGATTTATATCAATAGTTGTTACTACCTCATTACCATCACGTGGCTCCACTTCATTGTTGGTATTCACAGGCATCCAAACATTACCCGAGAGGCGTTGCATCAACCTGACGCCAACCACCCCTGAAAGCTCATGATCATACGCTCCTTCAATGCCAACCACATTTCCTGATCTTCCCTTTGTCAGATACCCTATTGTTCTGGATGCCAGCCCCATATGAGGAAATATTCTTTTGTTTTCCTGAACATAAATAAATCCGCCTTTATAACGGCCACGTCTGAACAGGGGGAAAGTTTTTAGTTCTTTCAATTCAATATAATTCACTCCTTTTTTTAGTAAATGATATCTCTCCCCATTTTCTCTGGCACGAACAAGCTCACGTCTATAAGCAGCTTTTGATTTATCATGAAATAGCCCTGATAAACAATAGGCAAGAGAGTCTACTTCTTTCCGGAATACTTCCCCGGGCATAGCTGAACTCATCAGATCCATCCTTATCTCGTAATATGGCAATGAACTGGCAAGCAGTCGGCCATCATCGGTAAGAATATCCCCGCGATTCGGATCAATGGTAATGTATTTCATGCTATGTTCTTCGGCTTTTTCCTCCCATTTGCTCCCTTCCACATAAATAATGAAGAACAGCTTACCTGCTATACACAGGGAAAGGATAAAAATGCCAAGGTATACTACCCCTACTCTCCAAACGATATGTTTTTTCAATGACATTGTTATGGTTCCTTTTCTTTTTCTATAACAATTTTGCTGGGAGGCTCAACGAGTTCTTCAAGTCCCAGCTTTTTTTCCTTAACCAGCCTGGCTACCTCTGATTGTTTGCTTATATACATCAGACCGGAAGCCGTTGTTATTGATTCAAACCTTAGCTCTTTTACTTCATTTTGTATTTTCACGGTTTCTCTTACTACACGTTCAGCATGGTAGCGATTGGCTATATAAATGATTGCAAGAAAGGTGAGGAAAATAATAAATGGCACCTGTTTAACTACCCCGTCTCTGGTTAATACAGAACCGTCAATCAGGCTCTTTACAGAGAATTTTTTCTCTTCCCTGTAATCAGCAGGCTCATCAATAAAATCAATATTTTTTCTGTCATAATCCATTTTAATTCAAATCCTTTCAGCTATGCGCAGCTTTGCACTACGTGCTCTTTTGTTCCTTAATATCTCGTTTTCGGCAGGTGTTATCACTTTCCGGTTAATCTGTTTAAAAGGAACGTCAAAATTCCCATAGATATCTTTCTCAATGCTGCCTGTAAAATTGCCGGCCCGCATAAAATTCTTCACCAGCCTGTCCTCAAGTGAATGATATGAGATCACAACCAGACGGGCACCGGCATCCATGATATCCACAGTTTGCATTAGCATTTCTTTAAGGTTTTCCATCTCCCTATTCACTTCGATCCGGATTGCCTGAAAAACCTTTGCCATAAATTTATTCTCTCCTTCACGACCGGTTAGCGGTTTTACCAAATTCACCAGCTCATAAACCCTTTCTATTTTTTTTATCTTTCTGAACTTGTCAATTCTTCCGGCCAATTCGCCGGATTTTTTGATCTCGCCATAAAATCTGAACATCTCTGATAATTTCTCAACACTATATTCAGAAAGTATATCTATCGCTGATTTTTTTGCTCCGGGATTCATTCTCATATCCAGCACCGCATCCTGACGAAAAGAAAAGCCTCTTTCAGGGATATCTATCTGATGCGATGAGATACCCAGATCGGCTATTAATCCATCAATCCTGGAAACTTCGTGGTATCGCAAATTGTTACTTAAGAATCTGAAATTCTGTATCAGTAACTTAAATTTTTTATCATTCAATGAATTAGCCATAGCATCAATATCAGCATCGAAAGCGACCAGGCGACCATTCTTAAGATGACTTAGAATTTCTCTTGAATGTCCGCCGCCCCCAAAAGTTGCATCAACATAAATCCCATCAGGTTTTATTTTCAATCCTTCAATGCTCTTATGTAAAAGAACCGGTATATGGTATATCATTCTTCTTCAGGATCAATAAGTGAACCACCCATAAGTTTCTCTGCCAGAGCCGGAAAATCTTTTACCTCTTCGCCAGATATTTCATAGCTTTCTCTGGACCAGATCTCAATTTTTCCGTATTGTCCCGCGAGTATTACTTCCTTTTTTATCCCCGCGAATTCCAGCAATCTTTTAGGGATCAACATACGGTTATTACTATCCAGAACAATTTCAGCCGTACCCCTGTAGAAATTTCTTAGAAACTTACTTTGTTCCTTATTGTAGGGATTAATACGACTGCGAATTAATTTATTCTGCCGTTCCCACTCGTCCATTGGATAGAGTACAAGACATTTCTCAAAAATATCTTTCTTTATCACAAACCTGTCCTGCAATATTTTTGGCATATGCTTTTTAAAGGCAGATGGAATTAAAATCCTACCTTTGGAATCAACTTTGCATGTATGGTCACCAATAAATGTCGACATTTTACAGTATTAAAATTTGCTAAAATATACAATAAATTACCACAAATTACCACTTTTTCCCATTTTTTCCCACTTTGTTAATAACTTTCGTCAAAATTTCCTATTTTTTATCATTTAATCATCTCCTCATTGCAACACAATTCCTCAACTCTTAACAATGAGAAAGTTTATTTGTTGATTTGTTGATGAGTGTATTTGTAAGATTTAATAATGATAAACATCTTAACTTCTCAACTCCTAAACTTATACCCTTATAAACTTTTCATCACCACATCATCTCATTATCTCATTACCTCATTACCTCATTACCTCATTACCTCATTACCTTATTACCTTATTTATTATTTTGCCGGATTTTTGTATATTTTTACAATCATTAACCATATGCTCTTTTAGCATGACCCATAGGAAATAAAATTCAAAAATGAGAAAGGAAGAAAAACGAACTGAGGCATTTTTTATTGATATTGAGAAGGTAATTTCAGATAAAAATCCACGGTTACTTAAATTGTTACCAGGATTTTTGATCCGTTACATGAAAAAGATCATCCATCAGGATGAGCTTAATGAATTCCTTAAATTACATGGAGATTTGGCGGGTCTTGATTTTATCCGTGAGGGTTTAAAATTCATGGAAACAAATTATGAAGCGAAAGGATTGGAAAATTTACCTAAGGAAGGACGGTATTTATTTGCATCGAATCATCCATTGGGGGGACTTGACGGGTTAATTTTTATCCACGAAGTAGGCAAAATATGGCCCCGGCTAAAATTTCCCGTCAATGATCTTTTAATGAATATAAAAAATCTCGATCCCATTTTCCTTCCCATAAATAAACATGGAAAACAGGATAAGCAAGCTGTTTTACAAATTGAAAAATCATATGCTTCAGATGATCAAATCCTCTATTTCCCTGCAGGTTTATGTTCCAGAAAAAAGAAAGGGAAAATTGAAGACCTTGAATGGAAAAAGCATTTTATTACCAAAGCCGTAAAACATAAAAGGGATATTGTCCCGATTCATTTTACAGGCCGCAATTCCAATTTCTTTTATAATCTCGCCAACCTTAGGGTTTTGTTGGGAATAAAATCAAATATTGAAATGGTTTACCTGGCTAATGAAATGTTTAAACAAAAAAACAGGAAAATCATTGTCAGGTTTGGAGAACCAATATCATACAGAATGTTTGACAAAACATTATCACCTGAAGCATGGGCGGTTAAGGTAAAAAAGATCGTATATTTTCTTGGTGAAGGAAAAAATATCTCTTTAAATACTGTATCATGATTATTACCTGAATGACTAAAATTTCTGTATATTTGGGTTTCAATAAAATAATTGATTATTTCCATGGAAGCTATTATTCCTTCAATACCGCGAGAAAAACTAATTAAAGAACTAGTGCCGGAACGGTTTGTACGTAAAACCAATTACGGGAACAATGAAATTTATATTTGCACTCACCATGATTCCCCTATGCTCATGCAGGAGGTTGGCAGGTTAAGGGAAATAGCCTTCAGGCTCGCGGGAGGAGGTACAGGGAAAAAGATTGATATTGATGAAATGGACACCCGTGAAAATCCGTATGAACAATTAATTGTTTGGAATCCGGAAGATCAGGAGATTTTAGGGGGTTATCGTTTTTATAAATGCATGGATGCGAAAAAGGGTGATTTTGATATTGATAAATTATCAACATCTCATTATTTCAATTTCTCTGAAAAATTCAAGAAAACTTATCTTCCTCACATGATTGAACTGGGTCGTTCCTTTGTGCAACCTTTTTCTACTTCAGGTAAAAGAAGAAAAAGCTTATTTGCTCTTGACAATCTCTGGGATGGTTTAGGAGCACTTGTAATTGACAACCCCGGAATGCGTTATTTCTTCGGAAAAGTAACCATGTATCCGCATTTCGACAGGTTTGCAAGGGATATGATCCTATATTTTCTTTATAAATATTTTGGAGATCCTGAAAAACTGGCAACTCCTATTAATCCTATGCCTCTTGACCTTGAAAGAAAGGAGATCACTTCTATATTGACCGGCAAAAATTACATCGAAGATTACAAGTTGCTTTCCCAACAGGTACGAAAATTGGGTGAAAATGTCCCGCCTCTAATTAACGCTTATATGAACTTATCCCCAACAATGAAGACCTTTGGTACTATTATTAATAATGATTTTGGCGATGTAGAAGAAACCGGGATAATGATCACGCTCAAAGACATGTATATCTCGAAAGTGAACAGGCATCTGGCTTCTTACCGTGAAGATTACCAGTTACCTTCGCATGAATAACACCTACTGGTTACTGGTTGCTGGTTATGAAGCTTTTCATATTTTTCTTTACTTCATCCTTCATCAATTATCCTTCATCGTTCCAAATGGTTTCAGGTTTAAAGTTTCAGGTTTCGGGTTTCTTAACTTCAAACATTCTTCAAACCTTAAACCTCAAACATTCTTATAACTTTTCCCTTTATTCAATATTTTCATAAAAAAACAAAAAACACTTGACAAATAAATTATTCAGAGAACATCTATAATATTACAATATAAAAAACCTTATTTATAATTTGTCTAAATAAAAAATTGTTTTTACTTTGCAAATAGAAACAGTGTTCGTTATTATGCAGATAAAAAAAACAGACATACGCAAAGTAATTTTAGAAGTTTCCGGAAAAGAATTCCTGGAGCATGGTTTTAAGGATGCTTCAATGCGCACCATTGCTAAAAAATCAGACGTTAGTTTAGGTAATATTTACAATTACTTTAAAAATAAAGATGAAATTTTTACTCAAATTCTTTCAGTTCCTGTTTCATTATTGAATAAAGTAAATAATCTTTTTAATGATGAATACTTTTTTGATATTGAGAATATAAGAAACGGAAAAATAAAACAACTAAAATTTACGTACAGCATTAAGTTTATTTGTAATTATCGGGATGAACTTAAATTGCTGTTATTTAAAGCACATGGTTCATCACTTCATGATTTTAAAGATAATTGGATAGATAAGAATACCGAAGCAAGTATAGAATGGTTAAAAAAATATAATAATATTCATTCAAAAAAAGTTCAAGCATCAGAGTTCTTTATTCATTATCTTAATTCGTCTTATGTAAATTTTATTACTGAAATTCTAATGCACGATATCCATAAAAATAAAATGATAGAATATTTAAAAGAGTATTTCGAATACTCTTTTCATGGATGGCAAAAGGTTATAGAAAAATAATTCTTTTTGAACAAAACACGAACAATGTTCGTTATTAATTTAATCAAATAACAATTAAAAACGGAGGTTAAAATGACAAACAGATTTAAAAATTTATCAATCGAAACTCAGGCAGCTATTGCCTTAATGCTTATTCAACTGGCACATAAACTGGTAGCTGAAGTACAGAGTACCATAACAATGGTTGGCGTATTTAATCACTGGAAAGTATATGCCGTTCTTTTACTCGCCGGATTATATGTTGTCGCTATAATATTATGTTTATGGCAAAAAAAACCGGGTTTTATAATTGGTATGGTATTGGGCATTGAGATAGTTTTACAGCCACTTATTTTCCATGTTTTAGCGGGAATACCAAAGGATCCGCAGTATTATATTCTGTTCCCGATACTGCAGGGAATTTTAGTGTTTTATTTCTGCAGACTGGGATATAAAAAGGTAGAAGAAGAATAAATTATGACTTTAATACCTGAATTTGAAATTGGTTTGTGGAATGGCTGGATTCCATTATGTTTGTTTTATTTAATATTTGGCATCCTACTTATATCTTTTCCAAAGGATGTTGTGAAAAGACTTTATGATAGATCCTACTGGAGTAAAAAGCGAATAGTTTTAATTATTATTGGAAAATTATTAGCATTTGCTTATTTAATTCTAATAATTTTTACCCCATTAAAAATCGGATTTTTTATTTTCATCATTGGGATTACTATTTATGCCCTTGGCTTGGTAGGATTCGTTATTGCTTTATTTAATTACAAAAATACATCAATCAGCCAGCCTGTTACTAGAGGACTCTATAGAATATCACGCCATCCACAGATTCTTACATTATTAATTTTATATTTTGGGATTTGTATTACTATAGGCTCATGGCTTATTTTATTAATGTTTTTTATATTTTCAGTATTTAATCACTTTAGAATTTTAGCAGAAGAAAAAGCTTGCTTAGAGCTATATGGTGATTCGTACCATGAGTATAAAAATAAAACGCCAAGATATTTTTTATTTTTTTAATAAGGAGACCCAAAAATGAAAGATAATAAAAGAATAAAAAAAGAAAGAAAATACTGGGATAAGTTTAGTTCTAAGTTTGATAAACGAAAAAAGAAAGAATGGAAAGTTTACGAATCGCTATTGTTCAATAAAATAGCAGATAATCTGGATAAAGGTAATACTGTATTAGAGGTTGCTTGTGGTACAGGACGTGTTACCCTGGAGATATCTAAACAGGCAAACAAGGTTTA
>JAUXED010000109.1 GCA_030618105.1 Bacteroidota bacterium
TTATACATATATCTTCCGATAAAAAAACAGTATATGCGTTGGGTAAAGAAGCATGGCCGGGTACGGCATCAAGTATTTATTCAATAGATGTAACAAGCCATACACTAAGCAGCAGTGCACTAATTAGCGGCGAAAAGTTTAATGGGTTTGGTGTAAATCCTGAGAACGATAATATTTATATTCTTATCTCCCCGGGTGCTACCGAAAACGGCTCATTGAAAATTTACAATTCTGCAGGTAGTTTATTAGATGAAGAAGAAACAGGTGTCAGTCCAAAGCATGTTGTCTTTTATAATATTGAACAGTAATATTTTCGGACTAAAGCTTTCTAAATACCTGGTTCTAAATGGCTCAACCCTTCGGGGTTGGGTTGTTTAGGTTTATAGTAACCAGTATTTACCAATGAAGATTAAACTATCTATACTTGACTAAATAATAATAATGATGAAGAAAATAAGTATTATATTTGGAATATTTGCACTATTTCTGTTTTCTAACTCATGGATATACAAAACCGATGTATGTTCAGAGAAAGTTGACAAATATAAATAAGCAATGGCTAGAATTACTTTTATTACAGGAGGTACACGTTCCGGAAAAAGTAACTTAGCTCAAAAACTGGCAGAAGTAAATTCTACTAATCCTGTTTATCTGGCCACAGCTCGTATTTGGGACGATGATTTCAAAGAAAGAGTTAAACGCCACCAAAATTACAGGGGTGATAATTGGCATACGATTGAAGAGGAAAAAAATATTGACAAAATTATTACTGGAGGAAAGACCGTCGTGCTTGATTGTATTACGCTCTGGCTAACTAATATATTTCATGATAACCAGTACAACTTAGACAAATCATTAGCAGAAGCAAAGAAAATCTGGGATAACTTTATCCAACAAGATTTTGATCTTATTGCAGTGAGCAACGAAATTGGATTGAGCATACATCCTGAGAATAAAATTGCAAGAAAATTTACTGATTTGCAGGGATTTATGAATCAATATATTGCATCGTGCTCTGCTCATACATATTTAATTGTATCTGGTATTCCAATTAAAATAAAATAACAGGCATATTAAATATAGTTTAATGAAAAAAGCATTACAAAGAAAAATTGATCTGAAAACAAAGCCGCCCGGCTCATTAGGTAAACTGGAAAGAGTTGCTTTAAAAATAGGATTAATTCAAAATACACTTTCGCCTGAACTGCGAAATCCAACTCATATAGTTTTTGCCGGAGACCATGGACTGACCGATGAAGGAGTTAGTCCTTACCCTAAGGAAGTAACCTATCAGATGGTCATGAACTTTCTTGCCGGAGGAGCTGCTATAAATATTTTTTGCCGTCAAAACAACATAAATTTAAAGGTTGTTGATGCCGGTGTAGACTTTGACTTCCCTGCTGAATCAAACTTAATCCATGCAAAAGTTGTAAGAGGCACAAAAAACATCCTTAAAGAACCGGCTATGTCTGTGGAATTATGCCAACAAGCGATGAATAAGGGAAAAGATATTGTAAATGCGGAATTTGAATCCGGTTGTAACGTTATCAGTTTTGGTGAAATGGGTATAGGCAATACTTCTGCCGCATCTCTGCTTTTACATAAATATACCGGACAATCAATTGAAGAATGTACAGGAAGAGGAACCGGTCATGACGATGAAGGCTTAAAAAAGAAGATTGCCATACTAAAAGAAGCATCTACACGGCATAATGTATCTGATCCTGTTGAGATTCTGGCAGCTTACGGAGGTTTGGAAATTGCCATGATGTGTGGCGCCATGATGCAAGCAAAAGATAATGGTATGATTATTCTGGTAGACGGTTTTACAACAACATCTGCATTATTGGCCGCTTATAAAATTGACAAATCAATATTCGATAATTGTATATTTTGTCATATTTCTCAAGAAAAAGGGCATAAATATATGCTCGAATATTTAGGGGCTGAAGCTTTGGTTGATTTAAACATGCGATTAGGTGAGGGAACCGGTGCTGCAGTAACCTATCCATTAATAAAATCAGCTGTTTTATTTTTAAATGAAATGGCCAGTTTTGAAGATGCAGGAGTATCAAACAAAGAATAATAAAATTGAAACACGAACTAAAAATATTCTTTACAGCCCTAATGTTCTATACACGAATACCTGTACCCAAAAGCACAGGTTTTTCACCTGAGAATTTAAATAAGGCAACAAGATATTTTCCTTTAATCGGGATTATAGTGGGTGGCGCCGGGGCATTGGTATTTATGGCGGCACACCAGCTATTATCGGTACATATCGCAATGCTAATAAGTATTGTAACCATAATACTACTAACAGGGGCATTTCATGAAGATGCCCTTTCTGACTTTTGCGATGGTTTTGGAGGCGGGTACACAAAAGAAACGATACTTGCCATAATGAAAGACAGCCGGGTTGGTACTTATGGAGCCCTCGGATTGATTCTTTTAATCCTGGCAAAGTTTTTATTGCTGTGTGAGTTCAAACCATCTCAGATTCCACTCATATTGATAGCGGCACATGCAATGAGCAGGGTAAATCCTGTTATAATGATTTTTAGCTCGCAATATATAAGGGATGATAATTCGGCTAAATCAAAATCTGTTGGGCAAAAAAACTCTGCGACAACCCTGGTAATCGCTCTATTGTTGGGTTTCTTACCTTTGGTTTTCATTTCACCTTATATTATTCCATTCTTGGTATTTACCCTTACCCTGATTTTTATTTATTTCCGGCATTATGTACACAAAAAAGTGGGAGGATACACAGGCGATATATTAGGAGCTTTACAACAATTTTCAGAAGTTGGGTTTTACTTGACCTGGTTAATTGTCGACAAACTAATATGAAATTATATCTGGTGCGACATACAAAATTAGATTGCCCCGCCGGTGTTTGTTATGGACAGTCGGACATTGGTGTCAATATTTCATTTGAAGTTGAAAAAAATATGATTGCCGGAAAACTTCAAAATATTGAATTTGATAAGATCTATTCCAGTCCGTTGAAACGATGTGCTATACTGGCAGAATCTTTTACAAATAGTCCTGAAAAGGTTATTTACGACGAAAGGCTTATGGAACTGAATTTTGGAAAGTGGGAGGGACGAACATGGAATGAAATTGAGAGATCAGAAGAAGCAAAATTTTGGTTTAACGATTACTTGAACACACAATGTCCGGGAGGGGAATCTTACAAAGATTTATTAAGACGGGTACAGGATTTTCTAAATGATTTGAAGAAAAAAGATTCAGGAAACAATGTTTTAATTATATGTCACAGTGGAACTATCAGGGCATTTTATACAATAATAAACAAGGTAAACCCGCTGAAAGCTTTCGGTCTAAAGCTTGATTATGGCCAGGTGGTAGAAATGGAGTTGAAAAATTAACAATGAAAAAGAAACTGCGCCCAATAATGTTTGTCGGTACGGGTTCCGATGTAGGCAAATCGATAATAAACGCCGCGTTTTGCAGGATATTCCTACAAGATGGATATAAGCCTGCTCCCTTCAAGGCACAAAACATGTCGTTGAATAGTTTTGCCACTTCCGATGGCTTTGAAATTGGTCGTGCACAGGCTGTTCAGGCAGAAGCTTGTGGTATTGATTGCCGGGTGGAAATGAATCCGGTGCTTTTAAAACCTACATCAGACTTAACTTCCCAGATAGTATTAAATGGCAAGCCCATTGGAAACCTGTCGGCTTCGGAGTATTTTCTGCAAACAGACCGGGAAATGCTTTTTGACGAAGCAATAAAGGCTTATTATAAACTTGATATTGAATTTAATCCTGTTGTTATTGAAGGAGCCGGAAGCATTTCGGAAATGAATCTTTTGGAAAAAGATATTACCAATATGCGAATTGCCCTTGCAACAAATGCTGCTACATATTTAATTGCTGATATTGACCGGGGCGGTGTTTTTGGCAGTGTTTACGGAACAATTCAATTACTGCCACCGCAAGAACGAAAATTGATAAAAGGTATAATTATCAATAAATTCAGGGGTGATATTGACCTTTTTGAAGAAGGAAAAAAAATAATGGAGAAACTTACCGGGATACAGATTGTAGGAATTATTCCCTATTATCGTGATATTTATATTGATGATGAAGATTCAGTAGTACTTGATAAAAAACATGGTGTATCTTCAAAGGATAAAATAAACATTGTAGTTGTTTTGCTAAAACACATGTCGAATTTTACCGACTTTAACGTTTTAGAGAGAATACCTGAAGTCCATTTGTTCTATACCAATAGTGCTGCTGATATTTTAAATGCGGATATCATAATAATTCCCGGCTCAAAAAACACCATCTCGGACCTGTTGCATTTACGAAAAACGGGACTGGCAAAAGCGATCCTTACTGCTCACAAACAAGACAAGGCTGTTTATGGTATTTGCGGAGGCTACCAAATGATGGGCGCGGAAATCAACGATCCGTATCATGTTGAGGACGATATTGAAACCATCGCAGGTTTGGGTATACTGCCTGTTAAAACTACATTAACAAAAGAGAAGGTTGCCGTGCAATGTAATTTCACTTTCTTACATAGTAAAGTTAAGTGCAAAGGATACGAAATACATATGGGGGAAACCAGGACAGATACCCCCTCACCGTTATGTAAAATCATCAACGGTTCTAACCACGGATATTTTTCAAGCCCGAAAACATGGGGAACGTATATCCACGGGATTTTTGATAATATGCCGGTAATCAAAAACATAATTGAAACAAACGGAGGCAAAGAACCGGTTGATTTTAATATTGAAGAATTTAGAAATGCACAATACAACAAACTGGCTGAACTGGTAAGACAAAATACAGATATGAGCTACATTTACAAAAACCTTGAATAAAAATGTTATTCGGTCACGGAAACGATATATACAAATATAAAGAAACAGTTATTGCCGATTTCAGTTCCAATGTCTGGTATAAAGGCATGCAGGAAAGTTTAATCAGGCATTTGCAGGATAAGGTTTCTAATATCGTTCATTATCCTGAACCTGATGCAGGCAAACTTTCAAAAAAAATTGCAGATCTGCATGGTTTAGGCCATCAAAATATATTGGTTACCAATGGAGCAACAGAAGCCTTTTACTTATTAGCTCAGCTTAATGCCGGGTTAAACAGCTATATTGTATATCCCGGCTTTGCTGAATATGAAGATGCTTGTAAGATATATAATCATAAACTGCATTATTTGTGCAATGCTGAGTTTCATGCAGAGATCTCTTTAAAACAACATGCCATGGTTTGGATAGGTAATCCCAATAATCCGGATGGAAAGGTAATATCTAAAGAGAATATTTTGACTCTGTGTAAAAGCAATCCTGATACTATTTTTATAGTTGATGAAGCTTATGCCGAATTGTGCTGGAAATTTGATTCCGTTATTCATCCGGTAAATAAGCTGAACAACCTGATTGTTGTGCGTTCCCTTACAAAAGCTTTTGCCATTCCGGGAATCAGGCTGGGGTATATGGTGGCACCGGTAAAAATTATTGAAAAAGCAAAAACGGTAAAAATGCCATGGAGTGTAAATATGCCGGCTATTGAGGCAGGATATTTTATCCTTGCAGATTATTATAATATGTTACCGGAAAAAGATATGGTTGCAAAGGAAAGTAAAACTCTGCAAAAAGAGCTGGCATGTATTCCCGGGATAAAAATTTACCCTTCAGATTGTAATTATTTTTTGGGCAGTATAGAAAACGGAAAAGCATGCGATTTAAAGCAGTTTTTATTAAAAAGCTATGGTTTGCTTATCCGTGATGCTTCTAACTTCAGAGGATTAAATGAATCTTATTTCAGAATCGCCATTCAAAAACCGGAATTCAATATTCTGTTGATAAATGCCATTAAACAATGGATAAATAATAAGGTTCATCCGGAAAACGAATAGGTGTCAGATGGAAGAGTTGAATAATGGAATAATGGAAGATTGGGAAGAAAGAAAGATAACTACGTATTAGCCTGAAGAACCAATAATAATAAGGCATGTCAGAATTTTACCAAATAGCAATACCTTTAATTATTGGGTTCATCCTTGATTCCTTATTGGGTGATCCATTATGGTTGCCTCATCCTATCCGTTGGTTTGGTAATGTCATATCTTTTTTTGAAAATAAACTGAACAAAGATAAAAATACCACAATCAAAGGTTGTTGTATAGCATTGGTTCTTATCAGCACTACATATTTTGCTTTTTATGGCATTTTGAATTTCTCGCAGCCTTTCAAATATATTTATTATCCGCTTGCATCCGTTTTTGTTTTCTACGGTTTGGCTAACCGGAGCCTTATAACAGAATCTTTAAAAGTTGAGCACAAATTAACAAATGAAGGTCTGGAAGCCGGGAGGGAACAGCTAAGTTGTATTGTTGGAAGGGATACCTCCCAATTATCAGAAAATAAAATAAGAATAGCTGTTTTAGAAACCCTCTCCGAAAATTTGAGTGATGGTGTGATAGCACCTCTTTTTTATTATGCCATTGGCGGTATACCACTGATGTTAGCCTATAAAATGATAAATACACTCGATTCAATGATTGGGTACAAAGATGAACAATATAGACAATTTGGTTTTGGTGCAGCTAAGCTTGACGATATTGCAAACTTTATTCCGGCCCGTATTACTGCATTGCTGATGGTCTTTATTACTTTGAACAGAAGGGGTTTTACTTATGTTCTCAAATTTGGGTACAAACATGCAAGCCTCAATGCAGGATACCCCGAAGCAGCCCTCGCGGGTATATTAGATTGCATGTTTGGCGGCCCGGGTGTTTATCATGGTAAATTGGTTGAGAAGCCTTTTATCGGAACAAACAACAAGCCGATTACACAAAACGATATATTTAAAGCATGCATAATAAATTATGTTACATCTTTGGTTTTTATATTAATTTATTTGTTTTTATTTTATTTACTCAGCAACACTCATAATCCGTAACATAAAATTTTATAGTAAATTAGATGCCATTATTTCAC
>JAUXED010000087.1 GCA_030618105.1 Bacteroidota bacterium
ATGAGGGAGAAGATTATTTTCGCCAAACCGAACACCGCGTGTTAAAGGAAATTATTGAAAAAGATAATTTTGTTTTAAGTTGTGGCGGTGGCACGCCATGCTTTTTAAACAATATGTCCATGATGAATGAAAATGGGATTACCATTTATCTGCAAATGCCGGTTGAAGCATTACACTCACGGCTTCTCAAATCACCTGATAAAAGGCCTCTTTTAAAAGAAATTCCCGGGAATAAACTCAGAAACTATATTGCAATTACATTGAAAGAGAGAGATAAATACTATAAAATGGCACACCATACGGTTGGAGCAATAAACCTTAAAATTTCATCTGTTGTTAAACTACTCGGTTAGTTTTTCCCTTTCCTTGAATTCTTTTGTGGGATCAAGTTTTAAATATTTGGCTAGTAACTTTGTGCCAATATAAAAAGGGATTGTATCAAGTAGAGCAGCAACCATTTTAAATACATAGTTAGAGAGGATGAGAATAATCAACCCGTGTACAACAGTTTCACCCATTTTGATCATTATTGCATCACTGGCCCACAGATATGTAATAGTAATTACAGCGACTGAATCAACCATTTGACTGGTAAGAGTTGATCCGTTATTCCTTAACCATAGCATTTTCCCTTTGGTAAGCTTTCTGAGAGCATGAAAGACATGTACATCAATAAACTGTGCTGTTATATAAGCGATCATTGAAGCAATTGTGGCTCCAAAAGTCCATTTTCTTATTTGAAAAAATGTATGGTTAGGATCATCAATAGCAGGCAGTCCTCCTTCCATTAATTCAGGATGTGGTGGTAGTACACCACCCAGCCACATAAAAAACAGCACCCAGATATTTAATAGTAATCCAACCCACACAACTATGGTAGCACGTTTTTTACCGTACAGTTCGCTAATAAAATCCGTACAAAGGAAAGTGATTGGATAAGGTAAAACCCCGATGAAAACAACAAAAGGAATGGTTCTGTCGAAAATTGTAAATGAAAAATCAATTTGCCTGGATATTCCCAGTATATTCAAAATGGCAAGCGTACCTAAAAAAAAACCTGCAAGAATAATAAAAACTATTTCCCGCCTTTTGTTGGTTATTTTATCAACGTTATCGCCGAAATCAAACATTTGATAAATATATAGATATAATTATAATATTTCCAAAAAAATACTAAAATAAAAAAACAGAACTCAAAATTATCACAGAAAATCATATACATTTCAAAAATACTATAAGAAATTCTCCGTGCAATCAGATAAATTGAGAAAAAATTTTGGAACAGTTTGAAATTAAATACTATATTTATTCGCTTATATCTGATTGGCTGATGATTTTTTTCAAAATACAGGAATGATAGAAGGTTTTTATAAAGCATTGAATGTTGAAGTTAAGGAGAGAAAACTGGTTCTGATTTTACTCTCTCAATCAATTTTTCTGGGTATATTTTATGGTGCTTTTGATATTGGAGCTCATACTCTTTTCCTCGATACTTTTGATGAGGAAATGATACCTAAAGCTTTTACGATTTCCGGGCTTGCCGGTATTATTTTGACAACCCTCTATTCGAAAATTCAATCCAGAATATCTTTCAGTACACTTTCTGTGATAAATCTTGTTACTGTTGCTGTTTTTACGGTGTTATTGAGATTCGGGTTTGAAATATATGACTCAAAATGGCTGATATTCTTTATTTTTGTTATGATGGGTCCGCTGAATATTATTGCCTTGTTGGGTTTCTGGGGTACAGTTGGAAGGATGTTTACTTTACGACAGGGAAAAAGGCTGTTTGGATTAGTAGATACCGGCCAAATCCTCGGAATTATACTTATCAGTTATGTCGTTCCTGTTCTGTTGTCTTTCAAGTTTGAAACAAAAAATCTTTTGTTAATCAGTTCGGGAGGCGTTCTTATTGCCCTGCTTTTTCAGTTCATTATTATCCGGCAATTTAAGTTCAGAGAAGAGAAGGTTGAAAAAAGTAAAACTATTACCTGGAAAAAAAGGATTTCAGAAGCCCTCCGAAACAGATATCTTGCTATGATGGGTGTGTTTGTTGGATTATCTGTTGTTACAGCTTTTTTTGTCCACTACTCCTTCCTTACTGTTTTAAATGATCAATACCCTGTGGCAACTGAATTAGGACAATTTTTTGGTGTTTTTATGGGTACTTTAATGGTGTTTACTATAATAATCAAAACATTTGTATACGGTCGTTTGATGAAAACCTACGGATTAAAAATAAGTCTTGCAATATCCCCTTTTCTTATAGGGCTCTTTACTCTTGCTGCTATTCTTGCAGGAACAGTTTTTGGATATACAACCACAGCAGCCAATTTTCTTCTGTTTTTTCTGATTATTATGTTGTCAAAATTATTCTCAAAATCTCTGAAAGATTCTATTGAAGCGCCATCATTTAAAATTCTTTACCAATCAGTTGATGCAGATATCAGGCATGATGTTCAGGCAAATGTTGATGGAACAATAAATGAGATTGCAGCTCTTGCTTCAGGTTTAATACTTGCTCTTTTTGGGAGTCTTGAGTTTTTCAAATTAATTCATTTTTCATACGTTCTTGGTATTATAATAGTTGTCTGGGTATTTATCTCTTTGATACTATATAAAGAATACAGGAATTCACTTAAGAAAGCACTTACCGGATTCCGGGAATCAGATAAAAGTATTCTGAAGAGATTGGATATTGATTCACTGGTAAAAAAGAAATTTAAAGAAGTTGCCGGTTCAAAAGCAATTTTGTTTATTAAAATGGCACGATTATTTAATCCTGGTTTATATGAATCATTATTAATAAAAGGACTAAAACATGACTCCTTAACTGTCAGAGGATACGTAGTTGAGTTACTTACAGGTGATTCACCTGATCTCCCGGAAGAAATTCGGGGTAATATATTCAGTAAAGAATCTGAATTTATTAAGAAAGAGCTACCGGAGGTTAATAAATATCTGAAGAAAAGAACCGGTATAAAAGATTATGAACAAATTGAAAACCTGATCAGGTCGAATGATCCCGGGGAAAGGATTAAAGGGGTAAGATTGCTAAAACTGATCGATAATAAACCTGATAATGCTCTGGTTTTATCTCTTTTACGTGATTTAAATCCGGCAGTAAAGAAAGAGGCTATAGACCTGGTGTCAATTCTAAATGATCCGGAACTTGTTTCAACTCTGGTTGATTTCTTACCATCAAACGATTTTTATAGTGATGTATTTCAAGCTCTCGTGAAATTTGGGGATAAAAGCCTGGCTCCATTAGAACAGTATTTCCATAAATCAGGAGTGGAAACCAATACACTGCTAAGAATTATCCGTATCTATGGACTGATCGGAAATGATAAAGCCATAGAATACATTTTATCAAAGTTAACTCACCATAACCATTATGTGATGGTTGAGGCTGTGCAATCACTCAGATTGTGCGGTTTCCAGGCAGGTGAAAGTGATATCGCCTTGTTTCAACAGGTTATTGAAAAAGTTATTAATGTTACTGCGTGGAACATTGCAGCTATTGTTAGTGTTGATGAGAATGTTGTCGGAACCGATCTGTTAACTGCTCTTGAGGAGGAACTTTTAGCTAACAACAATCTCTTGTTTGATCTGCTTTCCCTATTATATGAACCACAGTCTGTTTATCATATCAGGGAAAATCTTGACATGGGAACCTCGGAAAGTGTCAGTTTTGCTCTGGAACTTCTAGATCTGATAATCCCTGAAGAACTTAAACCAAAGCTTTTCCCATTACTGGATGATATCTCCCGGGAGGAAAAAATTAAACAGTTACAGGATTTTTACCCGGTGGCGAAAATGAATTCTGATGAATTATTATTGTCAATTATTAACCGGGATTATAATAAACTGAACAATTGGACCAAAGCTTGTGCCTTAATGAGTTTAAGACTTCTTAAAATGCAGGAGATACCGGATGATCTGGTAGCCCAGCTTTTTAATCCTGATCCTTTATTAAGAGAAGTAGCAGTTCTTACGGTAAAAGAAATTGATCCCGGAAAATTTAATGAATATGCAGCACGATTGCCCGGAGATTATAAAACCCAACTTTCACAGATTGTTGATTATGATGATAAAGATATTTATCAGCTTCTGGAGAAAAAAATACTTTTCCTGAAAAAAACAGAACAGTTTGCTGCCAAAGAAGGAGTGCATGTTTGCCGGTTTGCAAAAAAAATCAAAAGCTCTTTTATTAAAAAAGACAGTATTATTTCAAATGACGATATTAATGACAGCGAAGGGTTTTATTGGATTATCAAAGGGAAAATACGTATATCAATGCCTGAAGGAAAGGTTAAGGATTTTGCTCCCTTTGGAATGTTCCATAATTGCCGAATAAATGGGAAGGGTACTGAATTAGCATCCATAAAAGCTATGGAAGATACATTTTATTACAAAATAACCAGTGAGGAATTAAATAAATCATTGTTTGATTTTCCGGAGATTGCTGAAATATTTGTAAAATGTTCCTGAATAAACCCGTGATAAATTATATGAAAAAAAGCTGTACTTTTAATAAAAAATAAAACTATTTCAAATGCCCCCAAATACCGATAAAAATAAAACGACTATTTTCAAACAACTTATTCTAAATCTGGTACTTCCGGTGATATTGTCGATGTTTATTCTTTCCATTATAAACTATTTAAATACAAAAAGAATTATCGATGATTCAAACACAAAACAAAACTTGATTATTTCAGAAGGGGTTACTAAAGTTCTTGAGTTTCAGGATAAAGCATTTGAGCTTATCGAAGTAAGTATGTCTGCAAAAATGGAGACTAATAGTTCAAAATTGGTTAATGAAATTTTCCGGAATACAAAAAACATTGAAACTGCAGACCTGGATATGATTAGAAGACAATTGGATATGGATACTGAACATGAAGACATATATATAATTGACAGGAATGGTATTATTGTAAATACAACTTTTAAGCAGGATACAGGATTAAATCTCTTTAGTTTTGGCGAGGAGCATAAGAATTATTTGCAGGCAGTTCTTAATATGGAAATATTTGTTAATGAAAGATTTGCTATTGAAGATAAAACAAAAAGACCGAAAAAATATACTTATCAACCAACACTCGATGGTAAATATATAATTGAACTGGGATCGTATTCAAAGAATGCAGATGAGATCATTAATTTTATTGAAGAAACAAAAGCAGATATTGTCAGAAAACAGGGTAACATCATTGATGTTGAATTATTTTTTATGGCTGACAAACCATTTTCTTTGAATACAAATGCATTTATTGAAGAAGGTCATGAGGCAATCATGATGGATAGATTTACAAAAAAGGATACAAGTGAGGTTCTGGAACGGGTTGAAAAGCAATGGTACCATTATCAATATATTTATATGGACCGTAAAAACTCAAACCTTTATAAAGGATCTGTTATAAGAATTATTTCTGACAGGACAGCCGAAAAGCTTTTGATCAGGAAAGAACTACTTAGGTTTTTTATAATCTTCGGATTAACACTTCTTGCAGTAATGGTTCTTGTTTATAATAAAACAAAAGTTATAACAGCCCCTATAATAAAGCTGGTAGAAAAAGTCAGACGCATTACTGACGGACATTTGGATGAAAGAGCTGAAGTAGTTGGAAATAATGAGATTACTGAACTTTCAGTGCAGTTTAATTATATGATTAAAGAGCTGGAGAGCTATACAAATGAGCTTGAAGACAAAGTACGCGAAAGAACCGCAGAAATAAGACAGCAAAAAGAAAAAATTGAGGATCAGAGGGATACATTAGAAGAACAAAAACGCAATATTACCGATAGTATTCATTATGCCAAAAGGATACAAACAGCAATTTTACCACCCGAAGGCTATGCGAAGACCCTTCTGAATGAATATTTCATTTTGTATAAGCCAAAGGATATTGTAAGTGGTGATTTTTATTGGCTTGATAAGAAGGATGGATTAGTTATGCTGGCAGCAGTTGATTGTACAGGACATGGTGTCCCGGGAGCGTTTATGTCTATTGTGGGATTCAACCAGTTAAACTTTGCTGTTAATGTCAAAAAGTCAAGAAAAGCCTCTGAGATACTGGAAATTCTTAATGATGGTGTTGCAAAAACTTTGCGTGAGAATCAAAAGGAGTCAAGTATTAAGGATGGAATGGATATGGCATTGTGTGTTATTGATTTTGAAAGAATGAAATTACAATTCTCCGGTGCAATTAATCCTCTGATAATGATTCGGGACGGTGAACTTACTCAGATCAAAGGTGACAAAAAATCGATTGGGCCTGTTGTTTATGGTGAACCTGCACGGTTCACAAATCATGAGATTGACTTGAAGAAAAATGATTGTTTTTACATGTTCTCTGATGGATATGCCGATCAGTTTGGAGGACCTGATAATAAGAAATTCATGATCAAAAGGTTCAGGAACTTCTTAACAGAGGTACATCAAAAACCAATGTCGCAGCAAATGGAAATTATTGATCAGGAATTTAAAGATTGGAAAGGTGATCTGGAACAGGTTGATGATGTGATTGTAATGGGAATAAGGATTTGATTTATTTCCATTTTTTCTATTATTATTGTTTATATGGATTTTAATACCCGGAAAAAATTCTTTTTTAATATTTGAACAGACAGTTCATGAAAAACATCATCTATATTTGTTTTCCTTCTTTTGAAAAAGATTCAAAGGACTTTAATAATCAATGGATAAAGAAGTTTTCGGAGTACCTGAAAATTCTCCTGAACCGGCTGATGGCAGACTCGTCTGATGTAGTGCTTTGCGAAGATTTCAAAATCGATAAAAAGCATAGTATCTATTCTTTGTTTGATGATAAAGATAAAAATCCGCTTCTGGTTTTACCTGTCTCTCCTGAAATTGTTACAAATAAAGGATTTTCGGAGATCCTGAATAGAATTAATGAGAAAAATAAGGAGAATCCCGAATATTTGATTTCAAGAGTTTATAAAGTGTTTATGTATCCTGTTTCTCAAAATGATCAGCCTGATTTGTTGAAGAAACTTCCGGACTACCATCTATATAATGATACAGATACAAAAAAAATCCCTTTTGCTCCTCATCAACCGGTCTGGCAAAGATTGATAGATCTTGCTTATGATATTTCCGGCTCACTTCTTCCGAAAGATGCTGAAACAGCAATATCGGGATCAGCTACAAAAAAAACTGCTGTTTTCTTGGCAGAGACAACGCAGGACCAGGAAAATGTCCGGGATAATATAAAAAGAGAACTTATTCAGTCCGGATATAAAGTTTTGCCTGTAAATCCACTCCCATCTTCACCTGATCTGGCGAAGGATATTATAAATAAATCTATTGAACAATCTGAATTAGCAATCCATATTATGGGGAATGAATATGGTGAAATAATGACAGGTTCTGATGTTTCGCTCATTGAATTTCAAATAGATACAGTGTTAAAAAATAAGAAAGCCTCAGGTATGGCTGAGATTATCTGGCTGCCACCAGACCTAAAACCCGAATCAGATTTTCATAATCAGTACATTGACAGACTACGTAAAACAGCTTTGTCAGGCAAATCTTCTGAGGTGATTCAGGCTCCGATTGAAGTACTCAAGACGATGGTAAGAAAAAGATTATCCGGAACTTCTAGACATACAAAAACAGAGAGCGAATCTGTTATAGCGAAAGGAAAATTTATATATCTGATCCATGAGCGGGATTATATTCAGGATGTAAAAAAAATAACATCGGATTTTCAGGAGGGAAACATACAAATTGTTGATTCGGATCGTCTTGGTTCAGTGGAAAATCCTGTTAAATGGCATCGCGAAAACCTGGTTGCTTGTGATGGAGTGTTAATCTATTATCCGGGAGATAATGCCCCGTGGATAAACAGTAAACTGGTAGATATTGTAAAAGCACCAGGCTATGGAAGAACAAAGCCTTTCAGGGAGAAAATCATATTGGTCAGGGCCAAGTTTAAGGATTCTTTAAATAATATTGCAAATGTGGATATTGTTGAAATGAAAAATGACTTTCAGCAAAATATTATAAACACATTCCGGTAAAAATAATCCATAATGAAGAAAGTAAACCCCGCCACAAATAATATAAATCCGGATCATCAAATTATTCCTTTTCCGGGTCTGAGACCTTTCAGAATTGAAGAGAGTCATTTGTTTTTTGGAAGGGAAGGACAAAGTGAAGATGTTCTTGCAAAATTGGCAAAAAACAAGTTTGTTGCAGTGATTGGTGCATCCGGAAGTGGTAAATCATCTTTAATGTATTGTGGTTTAGTTCCGATACTTTATGGTGGATTTATAACTGAAGCTGGTTCAAGATGGCGAATTGTTACTACAAGACCGGGTAACAGTCCTGTTGAAAATCTGGCTGATGCACTCCAGGAAATTAGTCCCGACAAAAAAGAGGATCAGGAGCTTCAAAAATCTGTAAGTCAGGCTGTTTTAATGAGGAGTTCAAAAGGTCTTGCTGAGTGCATAAAGCAACTTAAATTACCTCCTAATGAGAATGTGCTCCTGTTGGTTGACCAGTTTGAAGAGTTGTTCAGGTATAAAGCGAGCAGGAAAGATGTTTCAACTATCAATGAGTCGGAAAATTTTGTGAGTTTACTGGTTGAGGCAGTAAAGCAGACCGATGTACCTGTTTTTGTTGTTCTTACAATGAGATCGGATTTTATTGGAGATTGTTCTCAATTTCAGGAATTAACAGATCTGATCAACAACAGTAATTATCTTGTGCCTCAGATGACAAGGGATGATTTCAGGGAAGCTATTATGGGGCCTGTTGCTGTTGGAGGGGCAAAGATCGAACCTATGCTTGTACAACAACTCCTGAACGAAGTAGGCGATAATCCTGATCAACTTCCCATTCTTCAGCATGCAATGATGAGAACCTGGGAATACTGGCAACAGCTCAATGATCCCGAAAAACCCATTGGTCTTAGTGATTATGAGGCTATTGGCAAAATGGGGAAAGCATTGTCGGAACATGCCAATGAGGCTTTTGATGAATTATCCCCGGAAGGAAAAAATATCTGTGAGAGCCTGTTTAAAACTTTAACTGAAAAAGGAAGTGATAATCGGGGAATCAGACATCCGACCCGGGTTGAAGTAATTGCTGCTATTGCCCACGCGTCGGTAGAGAATGTAATGGAAGTTGTGGAGAAATTCCGTGCAACAGGAAGATCATTCCTTACTCCTTCAGCCGAAGTTCCCCTGAATAAAGATTCTGTAATTGATCTTTCGCATGAAAGTTTGATGAGGATATGGAATAACCTTATTATATGGGTTGGGGAAGAAGCATCAGCCGTGCAAATGTATAACCGTCTTGCTGAGGCATCGGAAATGTTCCAGGAAGGAAAGACCGGTCTTTGGAGACCACC
>JAUXED010000024.1 GCA_030618105.1 Bacteroidota bacterium
CTGTCAGGTTTAGGAAACTCTGACAGGTCTTGCCGGCTAAAATTGTTTTTGGTTTTGTTATTTATAGATCATAAGATATACACAAGGCTTTTTTGAGTTGTTTCATAACCTATTATTATCTTTGATTAAAAGTATTAATCGATGGATTTACAAGCAAAAAAACTACATTTTGTACAAGAATTTTTGAGACTTAGAGATGAGCGATTAGTTGATAGATTAAACAATGTACTTAGATCGGAAAGGAAGAAAAAATTTGAAAAAGAATTAAAACCATTCACGGAAAAGGAGTTTAATGAATTAATTGATAATGCTGAATCTGACGCAAGGAATGGGAAAGTTACATCTGCCAGAGAGCTTAAAAATGAAATTGATTCATGGAAAATCTAAAGATTCACCGGGATACTTTGGAGTATATATATGCTTTTACTTCTTTAGCTATTTTAAAAGCCTCTTTTGCATCATCCTCATAAATTTCATAATAATCATCAGGATATCTTATTTCAACTGCATAATCGGTTAATTTATCAGCATCTTCTTTCAGATGTGTAATTCCTCTATCTTTTCTTTCACAAACTGAGACTAATTCCCCTAACTCATGAGTTTTTTGATAGCCAATTTCAAGGTAGATTAAATAGCCTTTCAGAAATTTTTCTACTGCTTGTTGACAATGAAAACAAATTGTTTCATAGACCGGGTCATCAAAAAAGAATTCATGTTCGACCGTAATTAAATCCTTTTCAGCTTTATTAAACCAGGCGTTGACTAATTTATGATGCTTTTTTATCATAGATTATTTTTCCCTGAGATAAAACATTTGAAACAAATGAAAATGGCACATTCTCCCATTCTTTTATCTCTTTTTCAGTATAGACCAAAATGTCCTTCGGAATAGTTATTAATCCCCAGATTTTTTTTCTGATTCTTCTTGCTCTCTTATAACGAGGCTCATTATCTTCCTTCACCACGACCAAAATATCAAGGTCACTTTTCTCTGACTGTGTTCCTGTTCCATAAGAACCAAAAAGAATAATTTTCTCCGGGTTAATTACTTCGATGATTTTATCAGTTAATTGATATATAATTTTTTCAGAAATCATAATTTATCCTAAATTGTTATATTAATTGCTAGAAAAAACTACAAGATTTATTTCAAATTATCAGCAATTTATTAAAATATTTACTTATAATCAATTATTTGATTTCAAAACTTCCCTGGAGTCTGACTTAAAGACTTCCCAGACCTTGTCAGGTTCAGAAAACTCTGACAGGTCTTGCCGGGTAAAATTGTTAAGGATAAAATAAACTTCATTATTCCCCTGTGGAAATATTTTCGTGCCTCAAATTTCACAGGGCAAGCGTCGCATTTCACAGGGCAGGCATCATTCCATCTTATTATGCACTTATTATACTGATGAACCAAAAGCCCATATAATCATATTTTGCCGGAAGGCAAATAGATAAGCTTCTTTGTTTCAAAAAAGGGTTCCTGAAAAGTATCTTTTAGATCGAATATTCTGATATCTTTTTTGAAGTTTTGTACTTCTTTATCAATATCCCCTCCGGTTAGATAAAAAATACCATTGGGTAGGTTATTCTTGTTTTTTGTATGGAGATTGTTCTTAACAAGATTAACAAATTCAGGGAATGAAGTAACAGCTCTTGAAACAACGAAATCAAATTTCTCAGCGTACAATTCTGCCCTTAGCTGTATGGTTTTTACATTGTTTAGTTCCAACTTATCAGCAATAGTACCGACAACCCTGATCTTTTTTCCTATTGAATCGAGCAGTACAAAATCTGTTTCCGGAAACATAATAGCCAGTGGTATACCGGGAAATCCTCCTCCTGTGCCCACATCCAGAACTCTTGTCCCGGGTTTAAAGCTTATTTTTACTGCAATACTGAGCGAAGGAAGTACATGTCTTTCATAAAGCAGGCTTATATCTTTCCGGGATATGACATTTATTCTCCGGTTCCAGAATTCATATAATCCTGACAATTCGGTGAATTGTTGCCGTTGATGGTTCCTAAGGTTTTTGAAATATTTTTCTACCAGGTCAATACCGGTCATAATATCAAAGTGTGGAATGAATAAATGAATAAATGAGTAAATGATAAAATGTCTAAAGTGTTAATGGTGCGGATTTTTTTGTTTAAGGATATTATACAGGAGTTCCCGTGCCCTGAAAAGCTGGGCTTTAACAGTTCCAAGAGGCAGGTTTAGTTCATCTGCAATTTCTTCGTAAGAAAATTCCTTAAAATATCTTAATTCAACCAGTTCCCGGTATCTTGGTTTGAGGGTTGTAACAATCGATCGCATGAGTTTTGCTTTTTGCTTCTTAATAAGGTCCTCTTCAGGATTAGGAACCTCAGCCATAATAATATTCGAAGCCCTGTCTTTATCACCGGTTTCACGATCGAGGGAGATATGGTCAATCCTTCTCTTTCTTATAAAATCGATACAATTGTTCGAAGCAATTTTAAACAACCATGTACTGAATGCAAAGGTTGGAGTATATTGTTCAAGATTTTTAAAAGCTTTACCGAATGCCTCAATAGTGAGATCTTCAGCATCACTTGCGTTACTTACCATTTTAAGCAGCATATAATAAATAGCTTCCCGGTAACGGTCCATTAATTGGGCATATGCAGCCTGGTCGTTTTTTTTAGCCCTTTCTACAAGTCTAACATCGAACTGTGCTTTTTCTGAAAGATTAGAGTTCATATTCATTTATTGTAACTATTCAGAGCCTTAATGAAGAAGTGACTAAAGTGCCTAAAATGCCTAAAGTTATAATTTCTTCTCTTTCCATTTACTCATTTAATCATTTAATCATTTTCCCCTTTTACTCAACTTTAGTTCACTAAAAGTACTTATTAGTTACCATTCCATTTATTTGGTTCCGGACTAAAAATTTTTTCCGATAAAAGAAAAACAAGGTTATAAAAAGGTGCCAGTATATCGAATAGGAACGAAGATAATAATATTTTTTTTTCGTTCAAACGAACCATCGCAAATTTGAAAAAAGTTAACTGAATTATGGCCCTGAATAGAAAAGTGCCAATAACCACTTCAGGGATAACCCATTGAATAAGAAGCAGGATAAGTGCAGTATAGAATATTATTCTGCTAAAAGGTTCAATAAAAAGTAAAAATTTATGCTTGTTTCTGTAATATGCACTCGTTGTAAGATGCCTGCGTTTTTGTTTTGCCCATTCAGAAAATGTTTTTTTTGGGACTGAACGAATATGACTCTTTTTCCCAAGCTCAATTAAAGTATTTGTTTTATTCGCATTTGTATTTACAAAAAGATCGTCATCACCTGAATTCAAATGCATATGTGTTGAAAATCCACGGCTTTCGAAAAAGAAAGACCGGCGATATGCAAGATTGCGTCCAACCCCCATGTAGGGTATTCCTGATAAGGCAAATCCAAAATATTGCATCGCAATAAAAACAGTATCAAAGCGTATCACCTGGTTCAGTATCCCTTTTTCCTTTTCATATCCGCCATATCCTAAAACAAAAGAAGTGTTTTTCTTAAAACTCTTTTGCATGGTGTAAAGCCATTGGTTTGTTTCGGCATAACAATCAGCATCCGTAAGAAGCATCCATTCATTTTTTGCGGTTTTAATACCGATAAATAAAGCAAACTTCTTCCCGTGCCTGAACTTTTTATCCTTTTTTATTGTTGAAATCTTAAGATGTTTATGCTTTTTCTTTAGACCTTCCAATACCTGTTCTGTTTCATCTTCCGAACAATCGTTAACTACTATCACTTCGTAATCAGGATAATCCTGGTTGAGAATGGAAGGTAGATGTTTTTTTAAATTGTCTGCTTCATCCTTTGCACAGATTATTATTGAAACAGGTTTTTTATGAGCACTGCTATGTGGAGATTTATAATATGCTAATCTGCCGTAAAAAAAGAAGTAGTAAAATAATTGAATAAAGAAACTTAATCCGAAAAGGACCAGTAAAATAAGTTCAAAAAGTTTTAAATCCAGACCGAACATAAGATGAAGTTATAAAGTTGAAAGTTATAAAGTTAAAAGTAAAGAATTAAGAATTTAACACCCCGACATAGTTATTAAAGATTTTAGTGTTAGACAAGTGCCTAAGCCCATTATTATAATTTTTTTTAAACAATATTCTATTATTTGTTCCCCGCCTTCGTATACTACGGCGGGCAGGCATTCTTCCATATACATACCTGCTCACTATTTTGATGAATCATATTTATTTATCTTTGCAACCGAAAGTTACAATGCATGGAATTTGAAATAAAATCAAGAGATACCGGATCTTCAGCACGGGCCGGCAATATTGTTACAGGACATGGAGAGATACCCACGCCGATATTCATGCCTGTTGGTACTGCGGGAACTGTAAAAGGTGTTAAGAAGAGGGATCTTGAGGATGAAGTGGGGGCAAAGATAATTCTGGGAAACACATATCATCTTTATTTAAGACCCGGAATTGAAACAATTGAAAAGGCAGGAGGGTTACACAGGTTTATTAATTGGAATCGCCCAATTCTAACAGATAGTGGTGGGTACCAGGTTTTCTCATTGGCGGATAACCGGAAAATTTCAGAGAACGGTGTAAATTTTCAATCGCATATTGATGGTTCGAAACATACTTTTACACCTGAGAATGTGATTGATATTCAGAGGATCATGGGTTCGGATATTATGATGATACTGGATGAATGCACTCCTTATCCCTGTGTATATAAATATGCAAAAGATTCAATGGAATTGACTCACAACTGGCTTGACAGAGGTGTAAAAAAATTCAATGAAACAACATCAAGATATGGATCAGAACAAATGTTGTTCCCAATTGTTCAGGGAAGCATCTACAAAGATCTGAGAAAAAAATCGGCTGAAAAAATTGCACTGGCCAACTTACCTGGAAATGCTATCGGGGGATTGTCTGTCGGGGAGCCCGCGGAGGAAATGTATGCTATGATAGAGGTGGTTAATAATATACTTCCGGAAAGCAAACCACGTTATTTGATGGGAGTTGGAACTCCTGCCAATATCCTTGAGTCAATAGCCCTGGGTGTGGATATGTTCGATTGTGTGATGCCAACTCGTAATGGCAGGAATGGTATGTTGTTCACAAATAATGGTATTATTAATATTAAAAATAATAAATGGAAAAATGATTTTTCTCCAATCGATCCTGACGGATCTTGTGAGATTAGCAGACAATATTCAAAAGCATATTTACGACATTTAATAATTGCCAAAGAGATAACTGGTGCGGAAATTGCTAGTATTCATAATCTGAGTTTTTATCTTTGGCTTGTGAATGAATCCCGTAACCGGATTATCAAGGGCGAATTTTCTGAATGGAAGAGAAACATGGTAAAAAAGTTATCTCAGAGATTATGAAACTACCAAGATTATTAATTATCGATTATTATATTATAAAGAAATTCCTGGGGACCTTCTTTTTCTCTCTGGCACTGATACTTACTATTGCAGTAGTTTTTGATTTTGCCGAGAAACTGGATGATTTTATTGAACATGATGCACCTATTAGAGCAATTATTTTTGACTATTATCTGAATTTTATACCATATTTTGCATTCCTGTTCAGCCCACTTTTTACTTTTATAGCGGTAATCCTTTTTACATCAAAGATGGCTTATAATACTGAGATCATTGCTATACTTAGCAATGGAATGAGCCTTATGCGTCTTATAGTTCCTTATTTTATTGCAGCTTTTATTATTGCATCTTTTTCATTTGTCTTAAATAATTTTGTTATTCCACATGCCAACCGTGAAAGACTGGAGTTTGAGGAAATGTATTACCGTGATAATCCGGTACGGTCTAATGAAATAAATATTCATAAACAGGTATTTCCGAATATTTACATTTATATGGAAGATTACAGGAATTTTACAATGACAGGCGATAAGTTTTCGATTGAGGAATTTGATGAGGATGGGAATCTAAAGTCGAAATTAATGGCCGATTTCGTTAAATGGGATACAGCAAAAAGGAAATGGGTTATTAGAAATTATTATATCAGGGATATAAATGGAGATGAAGAAACAATATCAACCGGAAGGTTTCTTGATACAACTCTAACGATTCATCCTGATGATTTTTCGAGAAGAGATCTGGCAGTTTCTTCCCTGAATCTGAAAGAACTTGATGAATTTATTGAACTTCAGGAATTACAAGGGGCTGATAATCTTGATTTTTTCCTGGTGGAATGGTATGGGAGATTTGCTAATCCGTTTTCTACATTTATTTTAACCATTATCGGGTTAACTTTGTCTGCCAGGAAAATTAAAGGGGGAATTGGGATGCATATAGGTTTTGGTTTATTTCTTAGTTTCTCATACATATTTTTTATGCAGTTTTCCCAACAGTTTGCTATTGCCGGATCTCTAAATCCTGCTATCGCTGTATGGATCCCTAATATACTCTATTCGATAATAGGGATGGTCCTTTATTATTATGCTCCAAAATAGTGAATTGAATACCCGAGCCAGTTGGTGTATTATTGGAATGCTCAAATGCTTAAATGCTTAAATGAGTGAATGAGGAAATAAGGAGAAGATGAGAAGATGAGAAGATGAGAAGATGAGAAAAGGAGAAAAGGAGAAGATGAGAAAAGGAGAAGATGAGATGAGGTAATGAGGAGATGAGGTAATGTCTAATATATTACGAATCGCCGATTGTTAATTGAGGACTGCGGACTGTGGACTGCCGACTGTAGACTGCCCGCCCGAACGTGCCGTTCGGTACGGGCGGGCCGACTGATTAGTTACATATTATTTCATAAACCTGTCAAAAATATTTTTTTTAATTACGATGTTTTTGTAATGTTGTACCCTGAATTTAAAGATGGAATAGTGCCTGCCCTGTGAAATGCGACGAAGGAGCTATTTCTACAGGGGAAAGTTGAAAGTGAAGAATAGAGAGTTGAAGGTTCGTTAAGCTCAATGCTTACTTTTTACTTTATAACTTTATGAACTTTATAACTTTAGTATTAAATTCCAATTAAAACTATTAAAGATGGCTTTAAAAAGAAAAATCAGGGAGTTACAAGAAAGACGTGAAAAGGTACTGAAAGGTGGAGGTGATAAGGCTATTGAGAAACAGATATCAATGGGTAAACTTACTGCCAGGGAAAGGATTATATTTCTGCTGGATGATGATTCTTTTAACGAATATGATCTTTTCGTTGAACATGAGGCAAGGGATTTTGATATGGACAAAAAGGTCCTTCATGGTGACGGAGTTGTTATTGGTACCGGTACTATTTATGGTGCTCCGATTTGTATTTTTGCCCAGGATTTTACTGTTGCCGGTGGATCACTAGGGCTGATGCATTCAAGAAAGATTACAAAGATCATGGATCATGCTTTAAAAATGAGAATGCCATTGATCGGTATTAATGATTCTGGTGGAGCCAGGATACAGGAAGGCGTTAATTCACTTGCCGGTTACGGTGAGATTTTTTTCAGGAATACACTCTCTTCGGGAGTAATTCCTCAAATATCTGTTATTCTGGGTCCTTGTGCCGGTGGAGCCGTTTATTCACCTGCATTAACTGATTTCGTTTTTGTTGTTGATAAGATATCGAAAATGTTTATTACCGGTCCTGAGGTAATTAAAACTGTACTGGGCGAAGAGATTTCCATGGAAGATCTTGGAGGAGCAAAAGTGCATAGTGAGATTACAGGGAATGCTCATTTTTATGCCGAAAGTGAAGTGCAATGCTTTGAGCAGATAAAAGAACTTATTACCTATATACCATGGAATAATTCCAGAAAGGCAAGAGCTTTTAAACCAAAAGATCCGAAAAAGGAATATAAAATTGATAATATTGTTCCTGATAATCCGAAACAACCATATGATGTTCGTAATGTGATAAAAGCGATCACTGACGATTCGGTTTTTTTCGAGATACAGGAACGATGGGCAAGCAATATTATTATCGGATTTGGCCGTATGGAAGGACAAACAATTGGTTTTGTTGCAAACCAGCCTCTTGTTCTGGCCGGTGTCCTCGATGTTGATTCTTCTGATAAAGCGGCGAGATTTATCAGGTACTGCGATGCTTTTAATATCCCTATAGTCACATTTGTTGACCTGCCCGGATACATGCCGGGAGTGGATCAGGAACATGCGGGCGTGATCAGGCATGGTGCTAAATTGCTTTATGCATACAGCGAAGCAACCGTTCCAAAATTATCCGTTATTCTGCGAAAAGCTTATGGAGGCGGATATATTGCTATGAATTCCAGGCATTTACGCGCTGATTTTGTTTTTGCATGGCCGGGTGCTGAGATCGCTGTTATGGGCCCCGAAGGTGCAGCAAATATAATTTTCCGACGTGAAATAATGGGATCTGATGACCCTGAAAAGATTAGAAAACAAAAAGTGAAGGAGTATAAGGATAAATTTGCTAATCCCTATGTGGCTGCATCAAAAGGGTATATCGATTCTGTGATCGAACCACAGGAAACAAGGAAGATTCTGCTACATGCTATTGAGGTTTCTCAGAATAAATCCAGTTCCGGACCCAAAAAGAAACATGGTATTCCACCGTTTTAGTATAATCTCTGCTTCACATTTTTTCTTGAACTCGTAACCCGAAACACGTAACTCGTAACTCGTAACACTTTTGAAGAATGTAAAATTTTAAATTTTGAATATAAAATGAAAAAGTGGAAAAATAAAGAAATAGAATCTAAACCTAAGTTCAAGACTTTAAATATAGATGGGACCTGTTATAAAACCAATTTGACTTCTAAGTTTGAAAACAGGAAGAAATATACGGTTCCGGATGCGAAAAAGGTTATTTCTATTATTCCGGGGACTATTGTGAAAGTTTTTGTGAAAAAAGGACAAAAAGTAAAAAGAGGTGATAATATATTGATCCTGGAAGCAATGAAAATGCAAAACCGGATTAAGTCTCCACGTCCCGGGGTTATTAAAAGTTTAAAAGTGAAAGAGGGGGAGAAAATAGCTAAGGGGGTGCTAATGGTGGAACTGGAGTAAAGGGAGTAAAGGGAATAGAGGGAATAGAGGGAATAGAGGGAATAGAAGGAATAGAGGGAATAGAGGGAGTAAAGGGAGTAAAGGGAGTAAAGGGAATATAGGAACTTTTAACTTAATTGCTCTTTCCATACTATGTAATGTCCAAATTGCCCATCTGTTTCTGTCTTTTTGTCGAATAAACCGTATACCGCTGAACCACTACCTGTCAAAGAACTGTATATGGCTCCCATCCTGTATAATTTTTCTTTTATTTTTTTAATGTTGGGGTGTCTTGAAAAAACAGGCTTTTCAAAATCATTAAAAATATTTTCTTTCCATTGACTAACAGGGTATTTTATTAGTTTCTGCAAGGATAATCCGGGTTTTGAAGGAGTTATTTGAGAATAAGCTAAACCCGTATCAATATGAATGTCAGGATATACAACCACAAGATAGAACCGGCTAAGGTTAAGAGATATTCGTTGAATTTTTTCTCCTCGTCCTGAAATAAATGCACTGCTGTTATTCAGAAAAAACGGACAGTCACTACCTAAACCTGATGCTATAGTATGCAGTTTTTCTTTAGTAATCCCAATATTGAAATTTTCGTTCAGGATGCGTAGTAAAAAAGATGTATCAGAAGAGCCGCCTCCTAAACCTGATCCGGTTGGAATTAACTTGTGCAGATGAATATCAAGCGGAGGTATTGAATATTCTTTTCTTAATAATTCTGCGGTGCGAAAAACCAGGTTCTCCTCCGGAGGTGAATCAATCTTAATACCTGTTGTAACCAGTGAAATACCTTTACCTGAGATTTTTTCCTGTTCAGAAATTTCAAGCATATCTGTCAAACCAATAGGGTATAGGATACTTTCAATATTATGATATCCGTCAGGTCGTTTTCCGGTTACCTGCAGTCCTATATTTATTTTTGCATTAGGGAAACAGATCATTGAGTAGGATTTAGAAAGTTAGAACATAGATTCGCAAAGTAATTAAAAATGATTAAATGATAAAATGAGTAAATGATTAATAATTTTCAACAAACCATATGTTTTTATGAACATTTTATGTTTATAAGAACTGCATTTTTTATATCATAAGGAAGGTTCAATTTAATATCTTTATGTTCTGGAAAAAAATGGTTTTGGTAGTTTTGCAAAGACGAAAGGCGTTGTTAATTAAGTGATAACAAAAGCAAGATGAAGTATATCAACAAACAATTTCATAATACAAAATATATTATAAAACTATGGCAATAAAAAGCAGTCCCGGAAAGAAAAAATTATCTCCGTTAAACCTTGATGTTGGGAAGGTACCTCCTCAGGCAGTCGACATTGAAGAAGCAGTGCTTGGAGCAATTTTGATGGAAAAAGATGCTGTGATCTCGGTTTTGGATATTCTGAAACCTGAAAGTTTCTACAAAGATGCTCATCAGAAAATATACAATGCAATTGTGGAATTATCGACAAAAGAGAAACCCATTGATATACTTACTGTAACAGAAGAACTCAGGTCTAATGATGAGCTTGAAAGTGTCGGGGGGCCTTTCTATATCACACAGCTCACAAATCGGGTTGCTTCATCTGCACATATTGAGTATCATTCACGGATTGTTGCACAGAAGTATATTCAGCGTGAATTAATACGAATTTCTTCCGAGATACAGAACAGAGCATTTGACGATAGTATTGATGTTGATGATCTGCTTGATTTTTCTGAAAGGGAGCTGTTTAATATAGCTGAGGGAAATATAAAAAGAGAAACTGCAAAAATAAATGTCTTGATTAAGAAGGCAATTGAGCGAATTGAGGAAGCTGCAAAGCATGAGGAAACCCTTGTGGGTGTACCATCAGGATATACAAAACTCGATAGGCTGACATCGGGATGGCAGAAATCTGACCTTATTATAATTGCTGGCCGTCCATCTATGGGAAAAACAGCTTTTGCCCTGTCAATGGGACGAACTATTGCCGTTGAACATAACCGTCCAATCGCTTTCTTTTCACTCGAAATGTCATCTGTTCAATTAGTGAACCGTCTTATTGTTAGCGAAACAGAGTTGCCTTCTAACCGGATCAGGAACGGGAATCTTGATGAACATGAATGGAAACAACTTGACACTAAGATAAAACAGCTTGTTGAAGCACCTATTTATATTGATGATAGTCCTGCAATTTCAATTTTTGAATTGAGGGCAAAATGCAGAAGACTAAAACTGCAACATGATATACAACTTATTTTTGTTGATTATCTTCAGTTAATGACCGGACCACCTAATACGTTAAGTCGTGAACAGGAGGTTAGTTCTATTTCCAGATCATTGAAAAGCATAGCAAAAGAACTGAATGTTCCGATTATTGCCCTGTCGCAGTTGAACCGGTCGGTTGAAATACGTTCGGGAAGTAAAAGACCACAACTTTCTGACCTTCGTGAGTCAGGTGCCATTGAACAGGATGCTGATATGGTTCTTTTTATTCACCGCCCGGAAAAATATGGTATATTTGAGGATGATGATGGTAACTCCCTGGTTGGGCTGGCAGAAATTCTTTTATCCAAGAATCGTAACGGACCAATAGGCGATATTATTTTGCGTTTCCGTGAAGAGTTTGCCAAATTTATAGAGTTGGATGAAATACCTGTTAGTGAAATGTCATCAAATGATGATTTGAAAACTTATACTGTTGGATCAAAAATGAATAGCTATTCCGGTCAGAAAGGAAAAGGAGGTTCAAATAATAATCCGGAAGCAAGTAATGAACCACCTTTCTGATACGAAACGTGGTTAGGAGGGAACAAATGATATTGGTAACTTAAATATTGAGGAATAGTAAATAGCTGCGTTTTGAAATTTGGAGATTTTAAATTTAGTAAGGGTATTTATGAAGGTCTGGAGGCAATGGGTTTTAATAATCCAACACCTATCCAGGAAAAAGCAATACCTCCAATTCTCAGAAAGCAGGATTTAATAGGTTGTGCTCAAACCGGTACCGGAAAAACAGCGGCTTATATCCTTCCTCTTCTTGAGCATATTTCCAACGAAATTTCAGGAAAAGGACAAATACATACACTTGTCCTGGCTCCGACACGTGAACTGGCTATGCAGATAGACCAGCACTTTGAAGGGTTTTCGTACTTTGTCCCTGTTAGTAGTATTCCTATCTATGGAGGTGGGGATGGCTTAACCTGGAATCAACAAAAAACAGCTTTGGTTGAAGGAGCAGATGTTATCGTTGCTACACCGGGCAGGTTACTGGCACATATTCAATTAAAATATGTTGATTTTAGTTCACTGCGTTGCCTGATACTCGATGAAGCTGACAGAATGTTGGATATGGGGTTTTATGATGATATTATGAAAATCATTTCCGGCTTGCCTGTGTCAAGGCAAACCCTGATGTTTTCAGCAACTATGCCTCCTGAGATCCGGCGTATGGCAAAAAAAATTATGAATGATCCTGTTCAGATTGACCTGGGTATTGCCAAACCGGCTGAAGGGATAATACAAGGGGTATATTTACTTAATGAGGAGCAGAAACTGCCTTTGGTAAAACAACTTCTTCATGGAAAAAAGCTGAAAAGTATCCTGGTTTTCAGTTCAACCAAAAAGAAAGTAAAAACTCTTGAAAAAGAGATGCATAAGTTGGGTTTCAAAGTCATGGCTATACATTCAGATCTGATCCAAAAAGAAAGGGAAGATGCCTTGCTGAAGTTCAGGAATAAGAGAATCCAAATGTTGGTGGCAACAGATATTATTTCCCGGGGAATAGATATTACAGATATTGACCTGGTTATTAATTTTGATATTCCTAATGATCCTGAAGATTATGTACACAGGGTTGGAAGAACCGCAAGAGCTGAATCAACAGGAGTAGCCCTGACTTTTGTTAATCGAAAAGAGGGTAGAATTTTAGACAGGATCGAGTCTCTTATTGGATATAAAATTCATAAAATAAAAGTCCCATAATATAAAAATGATTGAATGAGTAAATGATTAAATGAAGTAATTAGGAGATTAGGTAATTAGGAGATGAGAAGTTTATAAGTGTATAAGTTTAGGAGTTTAGAAGTTAAGATGTTTATCATTATTAAATCTTACAAATAAACAAATAAACTATCACATTGTTAAGAGCTTAGGAAGTGTGTTGCAATAGGTAATTAGGAGATGAGTAAATGTCTAAAATGTTACGAATCGCCTATTGCCGACTGTGGACTGCCGACTGTTGACTGATTAGTTACAAATAAAGATATATTCGATTAAACTTATGGAAATAGTATTCTTATTAATTGGTTTATTTCTCGGAGCAGGTATTATCTGGCTGCTACTGCATTTTAGATATGATGCAAAAAGAACATCATCAGACGAAAAACTTAGATACCTGGAAAAGGAACTGGAAACAAATCGAACTGATATTACCCGGAAAGAAAATCAAATAATTGATTTAAACCGGAGCCTTTCAGGCAAAGAAGCTGACCTCAAAAATATCAGTGAACGTTTACTCGAACACAAAAGTGAATTGGAGAAAACAGAGGATAAGTTCAGGTTGGAATTTAAGAATCTTGCTAATGAAATTCTGGAGGAGAAAACCAAAAAGTTTACTGAACAGAACAAGAGTAGCTTATCCAATCTGCTTGGTCCTTTAAAAGAAAGGATCACAGATTTTGAAAAGAAAGTTGATCAGTCGAATAAGGAGAGTATTGACCGGAATGCTGCTTTGCGCCAGCAGATTAATGGTTTGAAAGAATTGAACCTGAAAATGACTACAGATGCAGAAAACCTTACGAAAGCGTTGAAAGGCGAATCTAAAACAATGGGGAACTGGGGAGAATTTATTCTTGAAAGTATATTGGAAAAATCAGGTCTTGTAAAAGGACGTGAATATGAAATACAGGAATCTGTCAGATCTGAAGAAGGAAGTCAAATGCGACCTGATATTGTTGTTAAATTACCTGAGAAGAAGAATATTATCATCGATTCAAAAGTATCATTGGTTGACTATGAGAGATATGTGAATACTGATGATAAAGAAAAAGAGGAACATTATCTTAAAATGCATGTTGCTTCACTGCGGAGGCATATTAAATCGCTAAGCGCAAAAAACTATCAGAGTCTCTATGATATTACAGGCCTTGACTTTGTATTACTATTCATGCCGGTAGAGCCGGCTTTTAGCCTTGCTATTCAGGCTGAAGAAAAACTTTTCATGGATGCATATGAAATGAATATTATTATTGTAAGCCCTTCAACTTTGATTGCAACCCTAAGAACCATTGCCAGTATATGGCGCCAGGAGTATCAGAACAGGAACGCGCAGGAAATTGCCAGGCAGGGGGGAGCTTTGTATGATAAATTTGTCGGGTTTTTGAATGACCTTGTGGAAATTGGTAAAAAACTGGATGATACCCAGAAAGCCTATAAAGCTTCAATGAATAAATTGTCTGATGGAAAAGGTAATTTGATTAAGAAAGCACAGGATATTAAAGAACTTGGAGCAAGTACCAGTAAAAACCTGCCTCAGAATCTACTTGACAGGGCAAAGTGATGGAAGAAGGGAGTAGAGGGAGTAGAGGGAGTAAAGGGAGTAAAGGGAATAGAGGGAATAGAGGGGACGTTTAACTTTTTTTTCCTTCAATAACTATAACAATTTCGCCTTTAATTGTTTTGTTGATGTAATAATCATACAATTCTGAAAGGGTTCCTCGAACAGTTTCTTCGTGAATTTTAGTTAGCTCTCTCGAAACAGAAGCTTTTCTTCCCGATCCGAAGTTTTCAATAAGTTGCCCAAGGGTTTTTATCAGACGAAAAGGTGATTCATATAGAACAATGGTTCTTTCTTCATCGGCAAGAACTTTTAATTTCTTACTGCGACCTTTTTTTTGAGGAAGAAAACCTTCGAAACAGAACCTGTCTGATGGTAAACCCGAATTAACCAGAGCGGGTATAAATGCAGTTGGACCGGGCAGAGTTTCAACGGGAATCCCGTTGCTAATGCATTCTCTGACAAGGAGGAACCCGGGATCAGAAATTGAAGGTGTTCCTGCATCCGTAACAAGGGCAAAAGTCTCACCCTTTTCAATCCTTTTTGAAATTTGCTTAATAGTTTTGTGTTCGTTGAATTTATGATGCGCCTCAAGCTTCTTTTGAATGTTATAATGTTTAAGGAGAATAACGGTTTTCCGGGTATCTTCAGCAAGTATAATATCTACCTTTTTGAGTACTTCAATAGCCCGGAGAGTTATATCTTCAAGATTGCCGATAGGAGTAGGAACAAGATATAATTTATTCATTTTCCCTGATAATAAGTTTTCTACGGGTAAGATCAAGGAGTTTTTGAACCTGGGAATCATCCATATTCCAGTTGAACTTATCACTCAGATAACTGTAAGCTTCATTAAAATTGGAAGCGTTGTTTAAAATATTTATTGTTTCAGTGAATTTGTCAGGATCATTGTTGAAAAGTTCCCGGATAAATGAAAATTTTTCGTTTAGTCCCATGGCGGCCCCAATATCCAAAATGGGTTGCGATTTAAGCTTGGATGACAAGTCCTTTGAAGATACTTGCTGCCTGAGGGATTCATTTCTGAAGCTTTGTCCGTTTTGCAAGCGATCAGCAATAATTTCAGTTTTGCCATTCTTTTGTTCCCCAAATTTAATCTGCAACTCTTCTTCAGGCTTTTTACCGGGTTCTTTTGTTATAACAGGACTTGCTTCAGAAATATTTTTATCAGTATCTGAAGAGTTTTCTTCCAGTTCAAATGTATTTATGTTTTCAGGTTTATCTTCCGGTGGTGTAGTTTTTTCCACTGGTCTTTTTTCAATTAAGCTCTGAAGTGAATCGTATAATTGCCTTACTTTTTCCAGGGTCAGATCAATCTCCACACGAGGGAGAGATGAACGATTCTTGAAATTTTTTATTGATTTTTCGATATCTTGTATATCTTTATTAATCGTTTCAATAAGTAATTCAAAATTCATAATCTCATTGTTAATTGATTCCACTCACATTTTACTTACTTTTGCAAAAGTAATGATTATTATCCAGAAACTGTTGCATGATGTTTCTTGAAAACTCTATAAATAACACCGGACGATCTGGTTGGATTGAGGTTATTACCGGAAGTATGTTTTCAGGTAAAACTGAAGAACTCATCAGGAGGTTAAAACGAGCCAATTTTGCTAATCTCAAAGTAGAGATTTTCAAACCGGTTATTGATACCCGGTATTCTGAGAGTAAGGTGGTTTCTCATGATTCAAATGCAATCGTTTCAACTCAGGTAGAGTCTGCTTCAAATATATCATTGATGGCTAATAATGTTGACGTAGTTGGAATTGATGAAGCACAGTTTTTTGATAATGGATTGGTGGAGGTTTGTAATAGGTTGGCAGATAGCGGCATAAGAGTAATTGTTGCCGGTCTTGACATGGATTTTAAGGGAAATCCTTTTGGTCCGGTCCCTGCTTTGATCTCAATAGCTGAATATGTGACAAAAGTTCATGCTATTTGTATGAGATGCGGTAACCTTGCACATTATTCCTATCGAAAATCCGATACTGATAAAATTGTTCTGCTTGGTGAAAAAGATATTTATGAAGCACTTTGCAGAAATTGTTACAATCGTGCTATGAAAAAGAATAAAAAATGAACATTAATAATCTGTTTGTGACGGGAAGTTGATATGCCAAAAATTTCATTGAAAAATATAGCAGGGATTATTGGTGGAAAAGTTTATGGTAGCGGGGACTCAATAATCAGTGATTTGTTGTATGATAGTCGTAGAATTGTATCTCCTTCGGGATCTCTCTTTTTTGCCTTAGTTGGGGACAGACATAACGGGCATGATTATATCCCCGAACTTTACCGGAATGGTGTGAAAAGTTTTATTGTTAGCGAACTCCCGGCAGCGATAGAAAAATTTGATGACACCTGTTTTGTTTTGGTAAACAACACATTAGATGCTTTACAGAAATTAGCAGAGTATAATCGCACTCATTTTAAAGGGGAATTAATATCCATTACAGGGAGTAATGGGAAGACAATAACTAAAGAATGGGCATTTCAGGTTTTAGCAGGAAAGTACAGTATTGTAAGAAGTCCACGTAGTTATAACTCACAAATTGGGGTGCCTTTGTCGATCTGGTTACTGGATGAAAATTTTGATATTGGGATTATTGAAGCGGGTATTTCGAAGCCGGGGGAAATGGAAAAACTTGAAAAGATTATTAAACCGGATATTGGTATCATTACAAATATTGGAGAAGCTCATCAACAAAATTTTTCAAGTCTTGCGCAAAAGGTTGATGAAAAACTTCTGTTATTCAGAAATGCAAGGGTTATAATTTATTGCAGTGATTATAAGCTTATTGATGATCGGATTAAATCAAATGGTTTGGGAAATGGGAAAAAGACTTTTACCTGGTCTCATAATAAAAATGCTGATCTCAAGATAACTGATATAACATCAGGGAAAACTAAAACAGATATTAAAGCTGAATTCAAAGGTGAGTGTAAAGAAATATCTATTCCATTTGTTGATAAAGCTTCAATTGAAAATGCTTTACATGTTTGGTGTTTGTCCATCTATCTCGATCAGGCAGAGGCTTCCATAAAAAAAGCAATGATATCTATTGATCCTGTTGCAATGAGGCTGGAGCAGAAAAAAGGCATAAATAGTTGCACACTGATAAATGATGCATATAACTCTGATATGGGTTCATTGAGTATTGCCCTTGATTTTCTTAATTTGCAGAACCAGAACAGAAAAAAAACCCTTATCCTGTCTGATATTTTTCAATCAGGAAGAGTTGAAGAGGAATTATACCGGGAAGTATCGAGTCTTATTAAAGCAAAAGGTATAGACAGGTTAATAGGAATTGGAGAAGCGATTAGTAAATATAAAGGACTTTTTTCTGGTGAAAAACAATTTTTCATATCTACTTTTGAATTCATTGATGAATTTAAACCGGGAAATTTTATTGATGAAGCAATTCTGCTTAAAGGAGCACGTGATTTCAGGTTTGAAGATATTTCAGGATTATTGGAGAAACAGTCACATCAAACTGTTCTCGAAATCGATCTGGATGCAATGGTGCATAACCTGAATTATTTCAGGTCGAAACTTAAACCCGATACCAGGATTATGGTGATGGTAAAGGCGTTTTCGTATGGGAGTGGCACCTATGAAATTGCCAATATGCTTCAATATCAGGACGTTGATTATCTGGCTGTTGCCTATTCAGATGAAGGTGTAGAATTACGTAAAGCCGGAATTACAATGCCAATTATGGTGATGAATCCACAGGCAGATAATTTCGAAAATATACTCAGGTTCAATCTTGAACCTGAGATTTATAGTTTTAATATCCTCGATGAATTCCTGATAAAAATTAAAAGAAGCGGATTCACCTCTTTCCCTTTTCATATTGAACTTGATACAGGGATGCACAGATTAGGATTTTTGCCCGGGGAGGTTGATGTTTTGATAGAAAAATTGTTAAGTAATCCTGAGCTTTTTGTTAAATCAGTTTTTACTCATCTTGCTGCCAGTGATGAACCTGAACATGATAAATTTACCGATAATCAGGTAAGTTTGTTCGAAGATCTGTCTGGGAGAATTATTAATAATTTTGATTACCCGGTAATAAGGCATGTCTTAAATTCAGCCGGCATAGAAAGGCACTCCCGTTATATGTTTGATATGGTAAGGTTGGGTATAGGTCTGTATGGTATTAGTTCACTTAATCCTGATAAACTTTTGAACACGGGAACATTTAAAACAACTGTTTCCCAGGTAAAAAAAATACCTGCAAATAAATCGGTTGGGTATGGACGAAAAGGAGTTGAAGCATACAAAAGAGAGATAGCTATCCTGCCGGTAGGTTACGCGGATGGTTTTAACCGTAAACTTGGCAATGGAATAGGTCAATGCTATATTAAAGGTAGAATGGTTCCGGTTGTAGGAAATATCTGTATGGATATGTGTATGATCGATGTGACGGGAATTAATTCTAAGGTGGGTGATGAAGTAGAAATTTTCGGAAAACATAATCCGGTTACAACTCTTGCAGAAAAGACAGACACAATACCATATGAAATACTTACAGCCATCTCTGAAAGGGTAAAGAGAATATATTTTCATGAATAGAGAGTTTATATTTCGTGCAAAAGATAAAAGACATAAGCAAGAAAGCTAAACAGGATAAATTAAACATGGTAAAATTATCAGTAGTTATTATTACTCTCAATGAAGAAAAGAACATCGGACGATGCCTTGAATCGGTAAAAGGTATTGCAGATGAAATTGTTGTAGTGGACTCAGGGTCAACTGATAATACTATTGAGATATGCCGTGGGTTTAAAGCCCGGGTTATTCAGCATCCTTTTGAAGGCTATATTCAACAAAAAAACTGGGCTATCAGCCAGGCAAATTATCCCCATATAATTTCACTTGATGCCGATGAAGCATTATCAGAGCAACTTCGCGATTCTATTCTTTCAGTTAAGAAAAATTGGAAAAAGGATGGTTATAAATTTAACAGATTGACAAATTATTGCGGAAAGTGGATAAGACACGGATCATGGTATCCATCAAAAAAACTTCGACTTTGGGATAGCAGAAAGGGAAAATGGAAAGGGAATAATCCCCATGATAAGTTTATAATGGAAAAAGGATCCAGGACCAAACATCTAAAAGGAGATTTACTGCACTATTCATATTATTCGATTGAGGCTCACATTGAACAAATAAACTATTTTTCAGATATCCTTGCTGATACTATGTACCAAAGTCGGAAAAGGGTAAACTTTTTTATTATTCTGGCTCATCCACTCTGGCGTTTTTTCAGGGATTTCTTTATAAAATTTGGTTTTCTTGACGGATTTACGGGATTGATCATTACTGTGAATTCGAGCCATGAAACTTTTCTTAAGTATATTAAGTTACGAAATCTCTACAGGGATTATAAACTACATGGGAAAAACAGAGTATGTTTTTTTAATAGTACCAGATCGTGGGGTGGTGGGGAGAAATGGCATTATGATGTTTCAACCCGGTTGTCTGAAAAAGGGATAAACCCTATAGTGGTTACTAACAAAAATAGTGAGTTAAAAACAAGAATAAGTGATTATGGTATACCTTCCTATAACATTGGGATCTCTAATCTAAGTTTTTTAAACCTGTTTAAGGTGTTCCATATCTCCCGTATTATTAAGCGGGAAAAAGTGGATTTCATCATTACAAACCTTTCGTCTGATATGAAAGTGGCAAGTTTCGCTGCAAAAATTGCCGGAGTTCCGAATATTGTGTACCGCAGAGGAAGTGCTATTCCTGTCAGGGATTCTTTTATTAACAGGTTCTTTTTTGGGAAAGTACTTACCAGAATAATAGCTAATTCTGAAGAAACAAAACGGACCCTTTTAGCCAGAAATCCAAACCTTTTTGACAAGGATAAGATACAGGTTATTTATAATGGTATTTCAATAAAAAAATATGATTCCGGAGAAGTAACATTTAAATACGCGTCAGACAATGACGAAATTATTCTTGGCAATGCCGGGCGACTTGTTAAACAAAAAGGACAATATCGCCTTATCCAATTGGCCCGGATTCTTAAAGATAAAGGGTATAAGTTTAAAATACTAATAGCTGGTGATGGTGCATTGCAAAATGACCTTATTGCTTATTCCAGGAAAATGGGTATGGAGAATGAAGTCGTTTTCCTTGGGTTTGTTGATGATATCAAAGGATTTATGCAATCTTTAGATATTTTTCTTCTTCCTTCTTTATGGGAAGGATTTGGATATGTAATGACTGAGGCAATGGTATGCCGGAAGCCTGTGATAGCGTTTGATTTAAGCAGTAACCCTGAAATAGTAGTGCATGAGGAGACCGGATATCTGGCTGAAAAGAATAACATGTCATCGTTTGCTCACTATGTTGAAAAACTTATACACAACCCTGTATTATCAAGGCAAATGGGTGAGAAAGGCAGGATACGTGTCGAAGAAAAGTTTAATATTGATAAAACCATTTCTGCAATGGAGGATTTTCTGCAGAGATAATTACGATCCTGAATGCTTAGTTTTTCTTTCGTTTAAACACATGTACTGGTTCTAGACAAATTCTTTATTAATCCCGAAGGGTGTATAAACAATTTTCTTTTCCATAGTTTGTTTCAGAATCTCAAGGTTCTCGTCAGACCGATACAATTTATCATGAAATAAATGATATTGGATGGAAAGGTGTTTTATGGATTTTATTTTAATTCCGTTATGCCTCAAACGGTATTCAATATCAGTATCTTCTCCAACAGCCGGTGACCTGTACCTTTCATCAAAACCATTAATATTTACAATATCCTTCTTAAATAAAGAGAAATTTGATCCAAGAATACCCCGTTCTTTTTTATTTATTTTTTTTCTTATAATGGTTGATCTGAAATATATTCCATTTTCGATTCTGTTACCCCGTCCCCTGATATTTCCCCAAACCATAATTGGAAACAATCTTTTTTCAAGACAGCCATTTTTTACATTTTCATAGTTCAGCATTGAACTAACTTTTTCAGATAGGTTAACTCTTCGTCCGGCGAGTGCTGTTTTAGTTTTTCTGTTACGAATATGTTCCTCAATAAATGCCCGATGCGGGATACAATCTCCGTCGATAAAAATCAGGTAATTGGCTTTGCTTGCTACAATTGCCTGGTTCAATATCCTGTTTTTCTGCCATCCTTCATTCTTATGCCATTGATGATTAATGTTGAGTGCGGAATTCTTATCATATTCCAGGATTTTTCTTTTACACTCTTCGTTTGATCCATCATCGGCAATAATTATTTCAAAGTTTTTAACAGTCTGTCTTTCAAGACCTCCAAAAACTAATTTTAAAAAAGGGAAATTATTATAAAATGAGATTATGAGAGTTGCTGTAGGATGTGGCATTCTATTTACAGCTTAAAGTATTGTTTTCGATTGGTTGTTAATTTAAACTATCCCAACGCGCTAATTCTTTCAAGTTTATGCAGGTCGAGAATTTTTATCTTTCTTCCTTCCAGTGAAATTACATTCTCACTGGCGAATGTTGATAAAGTTCTGATGGCATTCGATGTGGTCATATTGGACAAATTAGCAATATCTTCCCTGGAAAGGTAAACTTTCAGGGTTGCTCCATCTTGCTCAAAATCATAAGTGTTCATCAGAAAAAGTAAAGATTCAGCAAGTCTGCCCCTAATATGTTTCTGTGTTAAAGTAACCGTTCGGCGATTGGAAAATCCCAGTTCAGTAGCTAATGATGAGAGAAAACGCATGGTGAGTCTGGCATTATCTCTTAAAATTTTAAATAAGACATCTTTATCTAATATACAAATTGTGGAATCTTCTATGGCTACCGATGAGGCAATATAATTTTCTCCTGCAAAAAGTGCCCTGTAACCAATAAACCCATATGGTTTTGCCATTCGTACAATTTGTTCTCTTCCGCCAACACCTTCCTTGAATATTTTTACTTTCCCTTGTGCCAGGCATATTAAACCCAGGGGTTTATCTCCTTCTTTGTAAATTATTTCATTTTTCTTAAAATACGCAAGTGTGTGATTCTCGTTAAGAATTTTTTTTTCTTCTTCAGAAATGATATTGAAAACTGACTTGCTGTTTTCAATAACATCTTCAAAATGTGGGTTGCTATATTGCATTTAGAAAAGTTGAATATGTTGCAAAACATGCCAAAGGTAAAAAAATATTAAGAATTAAAAAAATTGCAGAATTAATCAGTCAGCAGTCGGCAGTCGGCAATAGGCAACTCGTAACATTTTAGACTTTCCCTCCTCTCCTCATTTCCTCATT
>JAUXED010000091.1 GCA_030618105.1 Bacteroidota bacterium
GAGGATTTGCATATTGAAACTTCCGGTTCACGACAGGTAATTCATCAAAACGATCCTAATCTAAAACAGGAAACCAGTCATAGTTTTATGGCATCACTCGACTTTAATAAAAAAATTAATAATGTATATGTTGGATTATTATTAGAAGGTTTCTATACAAATCTGAACGACCCGTTTGCGAATGAATATAGTGAACCCGATGATGATGGTGTAGTTGTTTATACCCGTGTTAATGCTAAAAAAGGAGCAATAGTACAAGGAGTAAATATTGAATTAAACCTGGTTCCAAACAGTGAATTTTCATTAAAATCTGGCTTTACAGTGCAAAGCAATAGATATGAAGAAGCACAAGAATTTAATGAAAAGCACTTTTTCAGAACTCCCGATAGTTACGGTTACCTGACACTCGATTGGAACCCGGTTGAAAACTGGGGCATTTCTTCAACAGGAAATTACACTGGTAAAATGTTAGTTCCCTATTTTGGAACACAATTACCAAATCCTGAAGAGGGAGAACTCAGGGAATCGGATATTTTCTTTGATTTAGGAATTAAAGTCCGTCATAACATAAAACTCAATGGTACAACACTGCAAATATTTTCCGGCATTAAAAACATTTTTAATTCTTATCAGGACGATTTTGATTCGGGGATTAACCGCGATCCGGGATATATATACGGGCCAATGAATCCACGTATAGTTTATTTCGGGTTGAGAATAGGGAATTTATAAAGAACATAACTTTGTAAAGGCTAAGAAGGCTAAGGCTGAGGCTAAGTCAGGTATGGCTTTTTTTATCTTCTGGCTTATTTGTCTCCTTTATTTGATTTAAGACCAAGGAACACCGATTAGCGATTTTTGATTTATCCTGTTGAATGTAGTAAACTATTCCATAAAGTGAATTTAAAAATAATGATTTTTTCAAATCAAGTTTATTCATTTCAGTCTTTACTTCTAAATTCTTAAATCGTTAATCCTTGTTCGATATTCAATTATTATTTATCTATTATCGTTTTTATGACTAATAAGTTTATTATTTATACCTTTGCAAAGCAGTAGACCGTTCTATCGCTCTTCCCGCGTTAGTGGGAGGGGAGGAAAGTCCGGACAACACAGAGCGCCATACTTCTTAACCGGAAGATGTCCGTGAGGGTATAGCAACGGAGCAGAAAATAACCGTCCGCCAGCTGGCGGATAAGGGTGAAAAGGTGAGGTAAGAGCTCACCGGTACCGGTGGTGACATTGGTAGCCGTCCGTCTTATGGGTTGAAAGACCATGTATACCGGTGTTTTCGGGTTGCTCGCCCGATACCGGGGGGTAGGTCGATATGATCCTTGCAGCGATGTAAGGGCAAGATAAATGATAGAAGTCCGTTCCTGTTAACCGGGAACGGATACAAAATCCGGCTTATAGGCCTGCTGCTTTTTTTTCCTCAAAAAATTCTTCCCTGGATGTAATACCGATTATCTCTTTTCCATCCTTTTTGATCATTTCATTGATAACAGGCAGCTCATTTTCTATAACATCCTGAACTTTATTCTGATATTCTTTCATTTCTGTTTCATACAGGTCAAGTGCTTCAATTTGTGAATTTGTAGGTTTTCCCATGAAATTAACCACTCCTCCATAAATATTTGCAATTTTTTCTCTTAGCTGCTCTTCCTGGGTGAACATTCCTTCAGCTTTTGTTGCTACAAGTTTTACATGGATATTTTCCATATTTTCAGAAAGTTCTTTTAGCTTCTTCTTCAATGATCGTGAAGGTTTTTCTTCCAGTATTTTATCAGCCCCTTTCTTCATATCAAGCACTTGCTGATCAAGATAAGCCAGGTTTTCAAGCATGTGGTATGCTTTCATCAGGGTCTTGTACTGCAATGCCATGTCCTCTTCAGAATGGGGTGAATCCGGATCATTAATTATATTAATTTTTCCCTCTTCTATCAAATCTCCTTTAACAATTTTAACAGTATAATCCCCGGCAGGAAGGGGAGGCCCAATGAATCCGGCAAAACTTAATGATTTTGATGTTGGGATTTTTGGGGGGGTCATCCTGATACTCAATGGAACTCTGTTTATTCCCTTTCGTTTACCGGCAGGTAATACATTGATTAATATCCCGTTCTCATCATATACTTCAAGATGCATCTCTCCGAAAATATGTCTCTTTTTCAAGTAATAGGTTAAAAATGCTTGCTGCGGCGGATTTTGACCTGTAAACTCATCACCTATACCAAATTCCTGCTGGCTACCTATATTTCTTAGAACATATGGTCTGGATGGAAGAAATGCAATATCTTTCTCAACCACATCCAGGGAGAGATATCTTAATGGTGTGATATCATCAATTATCATTATTCCTCTTCCATGTGTAGCTAATACAAGGTCATTTTCACGTTTTTGAATCACTATATCACGAATCGAAACATTAGGTAAATTTCCTGTAAACTGCGACCAGACAGAACCATTATCTATTGTAACAAAAAGACCGAATTCTGTTCCCAGGAAAAGCAGATCGGGATTTACCGGATCCTGTTTAACCACATGACAATACGATGTTATACTCTCTGTTACCAGCGACTTCCATGTTTTACCATAATCATCAGTTTTATAGACATAAGGAGTCTTATCCCCATTACGATGCCCGTCAAAAGTTACATAAGCAGTTCCTTTTTTAAACCTGGCGGGTTCAACAAATGAACACCATGTGCACTCAGGTAAATTTGGAACGTTGTTTGTAACATCCGTCCAGTTTTTACCACCATCATTTGTAACCTGTAGGTTGCCATCATCTGTTCCAACCCAGATAATATTTTCATCAAGAGGTGATTCATTGATTGTAATTATGGTGCAATGATTTTCAGCAGATGTATTATCAATTGTTACACCTCCTGATTCATCCTGTTTTTGTTTTTCCGGATCGTCAGTGGTAAGGTCGGGAGAAATTCTTTCCCAGGTATCGCCCCTGTCATATGATCTGTAAAGGTACTGTGCACCGACATACATAGCCCCACTTTTTTCGCCGAAAGCTACCGGTGTATTCCAGTTAAACCGCAATTTCTCTGTTTCTTTATCTGCAAAGGGCTTTATTGTTTTCTTCTCATTTGTTTTAAGGTACAAACGGTTAATATTACCTCCCTGAGATTGATAATAGACGATATTCGGGTCGTCAGGATCAGCAAAAACATAAAACCCGTCACCACCTCCAACATTATCCCAATCGGCATTCTTTATTCCACCGGGACTTGCCGAAGGACCGTACCATGAACCATTATCCTGTAATCCCCCGTACACATTGTATGGTTTTTCCATATCAGTGCTTACGTGGTAGAACTGTGACAACGGAAGACTTCTGACAATACGCCATGATACTCCTTTGTCGTTTGAGATATAAACACCTCCATCAGTACCCAGGTACAGATCATTGTTGTTTTTTGGATTTATCCACAAGGCATGAAGGTCGGGATGTACCCCGCTGCCAAAGCTCATCATCATTCCTGATTCGAAAGTTTTCCCGCCATCATTGCTGACACCGAGTTGCAATCCGGGTTTATATATCCTGTTTGTATCAACCGGATCGGCAACAATATAACAGAAATAGAAAGGTCTCTCTTTTACAACTCCTGTTTTGTTCATTTTTTCCCAGCTTTCTCCTTTATCTTTTGAGCGGTAAAGGGCAGTTTTTTTCGACTCGATCAGTGCATAGACGATTGTAGTGTCAACTGAAGAAATATCTACTGCAATCCTGCCAACACTATCCTTTGGCAGGTCATTTGTCAGTTTTTTCCAGTCTTTGCCACCGTTAATTGTTTTGTATAAACCACTTCCCGGACCTCCTGAACGGAAAGTATAAGCCTTCCTTCTGAAATCCCACATCCCGGCATAAAGTGTTTCCGGCTCCCTGGGATCAATTGTAATATCCGCGCATCCGGTATTTTCGTCTATATAAAGTACTTTTTCCCATGTTTTACCTCCATCAACAGTTTTATATACACCTCTTTCTTTATTTGGTCCCCAAAGATGTCCCATAGCAGCAACATAAACGATATCAGAATTTTCAGGATGAATCAATATTCTGGCAATCCTTTCAGTATTTTCCAGCCCGAGCTTTTTCCATGTATCTCCACCATTGGTTGTTTTAAATACTCCACCTCCAATTGAAACGCTGTTTCTTATCCATGGTTCTCCTGTGCCAACCCATACTGTATCAGGATGATCCTGATCTATGACAACGGCTCCGATAGATTGAATATGTTTATCAAATACAGGTTTGAATGAAGTTCCTCCATTAGTGCTTTTCCATACACCACCTGATGCTGATCCAACATAAACAATTCGAAAATCTTCTTCAACAGCATCAAGGGCAGAAACCCGTCCGCTCATTCTGGCAGGACCAAGATGTCTTGCCTCTATTGCTCCAAACGTATTGGAATTAATTACAGGCTTTTTTTGCGCCTGTAATACACTTATTGACAAAGCAGAAAGTGCTATTACAATAAAACTGAGAAGCACGGTTTTATTCCGGAATTTAAAGAATTTCATTTGTATATATTTTTAGTGACCAGGAAAAAATTATAACGACCGAAAAAACATACAGACATGTTAATACAGTAACTCCGGTTACCTGAAGTACTAATATCTCCCTGATATCCAGATAGCTGTTGCAGATAAACTATATAAATTCAATGCCTGTTCAGAAAAGTCTATTTGATTTCTTCTTTTTCTTCTTCTGTCTCCTCCTGTACAGGACGAACAAAAATGGAGTCATCAAATTCAAGATCAATTTTAACAGAATCGAATACTATCTCGGTTTCCTGTCCCATTGTGTTTGTCTTGATGCTCATTGGAAACGCGATACCGTTTATCATCTCATAATTACCGGGAAAAGATTCAATTTCAATTTCATTTCCCTCAACGGTTATCTTCCTGGCTTCTTTCAGCATAACATATGACTCACTGTCAATGAAGTAGAATATTTCATCCCCTTCTTTTTTGGTAAGTTTGATCTTGTAAACTTCAGTCCCTTCCATATCTTCGGCTCCCATATATTCTGCCTGGTGCCCTTTTTCCTCCCAGTTATACAAATCTCCTTCAATATTGGTTTGTTCCCTTGCCTGTTTCAACTGGACTCCTGTCAGATCCTGTGGATCGGGACTAATCCAGGGTGCAATATACCATCCGTTTTCTCCATCAAAAGCCTGTATCATCTGCTGTCCTTGTATATTCGCTTCCATTCTGAATTTATTGGGATTTTTCATTTTTTGTACAAAGGTAAATTCATTACCTATTTGCATTATTTTTCCGTAAACAGTAATAGTTTTTACTTCTGCCAGTTTTTCCTGACCAACCACACTGAAATGTTGATCGAGAATTTCATTTAAATCTTGTCCATTAACTACAGTGAATAATGCTGTAATAATAATTGCAAAAGTGATAGAGAGTAACTTTTTCATAATCTTAAATATTAGGTTTAAAATTGAATTTAATTAATTGATAAATGTAAATATTTTTTTTTTAAAAACCCTTAACCACTTGCCGGATCTTTACAAGCTTTTGAAGCAGATCATCAAGCAGAGAAAGATCGAGCATATTTGCCGCATCAGATTTAGCTTTATGCAATTGTGAATGGGTTTCAAGAAAGATACCATCAACACCTGCAGCAATGCCGGCTCTTGCCAGTGTTTCAATCATTTCAGGTCGTCCGCCGGTAACTCCGGATTCCTGGTTAGGCTGCTGCAATGAATGAGTGACATCAAGCACAACAGGCACATTGAACTTTTGCATATCTTTTATCCCCCTATAATCAATAACCAGGTCGGAATATCCAAAAGTTGTTCCCCTCTCGGTTAGCATTACATTTTTGTTTCCTGATTCGATAACCTTGTTTACTGCAAACTTCATTGATCCGGGAGAAAGAAATTGCCCTTTCTTAATATTTATGTACTTACCGGTTTTAGCAGCAGCAACAAGCAGGTCAGTCTGACGACATAAAAACGCGGGTATCTGGAGCATATCAACATACTCTGCAGCCATTGCTGCTTCAGGAACAGAGTGAATATCAGTCACAACAGGGACACCGGTTTCCATTCGTACTTTATTCAGGATCATAAGTGCTTTCTCATCGCCAATACCTTCGAATGAATCGAGTCGCGAACGGTTTGCTTTTTTATAAGAACCTTTAAAAATATAAGGTATACTGTATTTATCAGTGATTTTTTTCACTGTTTCAGCTATCTCAAGCGCCATTGATTCGCTTTCGATCACACAGGGACCAGCCAGAAGAAAGAAATTGCCTGAATCAGTATGTTTTATTTGCGGGATATTATTTATCATAAGAACCGTGATTTAAAAAATCAAATTTAGTAAAAAGTGCGAAGAAATGACTGTTACGGGTTACGGGTTTCGTGTTACGAGTTAATCTACTCTCTGCCCTCAGCTCTTCGCTCTATGTTCTCTGCCCTCAGCTCTTCGCTCTATGCTCTCTGCCCTCAGCTCTTCGCTCTTAATACCCATATTTATCTTCCCACAATTTTCTGAGTCGTTTTCTTATTTCTTCTTCCCTGGCATTCTTCTGTGGTTCATACAGCTTTTTGTCTCCCAGTTCATCAGGAAGAAATTTCTCTTTGGTGAAATTTCCTTCATAACTATGGGCATATTTATAATCTTTTCCATAATTCAGATCTTTCATCAATTTTGTTGGAGCGTTACGAATATTTAAAGGTACCGGCAGATCACCGGATTTTTTCACCTCTTCCTGGGCAGAATTTATTGCCATATAGGCAGAATTGCTTTTAGCTGAAGTGGCAAGATAAATTGCTACTTCTGACAGGATGATCCTCGATTCGGGCCATCCGATAACATTCACTGCTTCAAAACAACTCTGTGCCAGCAGCAAAGCATTGGGATTAGCAAGGCCAATATCTTCGGCAGCTAATATCACCATTCTTCTTGCAATAAATTTAATATCTTCGCCACCCTCTACCATACGAGCAAGCCAGTAAACAGCAGCGTTCGGATCGCTACCGCGAATAGATTTGATAAAGGCAGAGATTATATCGTAATGTTGCTCACCTGATTTGTCGTATAGAGCCATATTTTCCTGGACCCTTTTCAGAACCTTTTCATTATCGATAACAATTTTCTGTTTTTTTCTTTTTTTACCAGTAACAGGTTTATCATCCTTCTCTGACTCAGTACTTACAATAAGTTCAATAATGTTATAAAGTTTCCTGGCATCGCCGCCTGAATATCTTAAAATAGCTTCATTTTCTTTAATATTAATATCAAATTCTTTAAGGTATGAGTCAGTCGTTATCGCCTTTTCAATAAGATTTTCCAGGTCAGGTTTTTCAAGTGGTTTAAGAACATATACCTGGCAACGGGAAAGGAGAGGGGAGATAACTTCAAAAGAAGGGTTCTCGGTAGTTGCACCAATCAGCGTAAGCACACCCTGTTCCACAGCTCCCAGTAATGAGTCCTGCTGGGATTTATTGAATCTGTGTATCTCATCAATAAAAAGTATTAGGTTCGGGCGGTCAAAGAACTGTTGTTTTTTTGCCTTTTCAATGGTTGTTCTTACATCTTTTACTCCGGAATGAACCGCACTTAGCTGGTAAAACGGTCTGTTGTGTTTGTTTGCAATTATTCTTGCAAGTGTGGTTTTCCCAACACCAGGAGGTCCCCAGAGAATAAAAGAAGGTATTTTACCTGACTCAATTGACTTCCTGAGTATGGCATCTTTTCCAACTAACTGTTCCTGACCAAGGAAATCGTCCAGAGTGGTGGGTCGCATCCTGTCTGCAAGAGGTTGATTTGCTAACATTGATTTTTGCTATAAAACCTGTTTTTACAAAGATAAGATTTCTGGGTAATTAAACAGTCGGCAGTCCACAGTCCACAGTCCACAGTCGACAATAAAAAAAATCAAACAATTATAACACCCGGTTACTTAATCACATTCAAGATAATTACTTTTTTTCTTTAGTTTTGAGGAAGTTTTCAAACAATGATTAAGAAATCTGCCACATCCATTCTAGTATATATTATAGTATCTGTTTCCTTAAACGGACAGATTGATTATACATGGTGGAATGAGATAAATAACTGGGACGGTGTAACACCATGGGATCAATATATTATTAAATCACCCGGTTTTATGGGACCAAATGCTCTTCCGGTACCTGAGATGAAAACCGGAAGATTACCGGATAAAACCAGCATCCGGCTATTTAGCGATCTTCATTATAGTAATGGTGATAATACACAGGATTTATTTTCTTCATTATATCTACCCCTTGCCGGGAATAAAGCAGGTCTTGAGCTTTATGGGGTAATAGTTGAACATTACAAGATGGATATCACAACACGTGACCAAAGGCACTCGAGGGATTTCGATGCAAAGGGTTTTTCTGTGGGAGATTTGAATATTGCTACACTTATTGCCCTGACAAGAGATCGTAGTAAATGGCCAGACATGTTAATTAGAATAGCATTCAGGATACCCTCAGGATCAAACCTCAGGGGAGCAAGGTTTACTGATGCACCGGGATATCATTTCGATCTGTTGTTAAGCAAAAAACTGACTGAAAATTTTGAGATAACAGGAATGACAGGATTTTATTCGTGGCAATTGAATTATAATACAGATCGTGTTTTGTGCCACCAGAATGATGCTTTTTTATATGGAGCCGGATTAATATATAGCAAAAAGAGAATTAAAATTGAAGGATGTATTGCAGGTTACGCCGGATATGTGAGTATTAAAGACAGTCCGCTGGTATTGCGACTAAAAACAGAACTGGCTGTTGGGAAAA
>JAUXED010000137.1 GCA_030618105.1 Bacteroidota bacterium
TTAAAGTGGTACCCATACCGAACATGATAATCTGAATCAGAGGAACAATCAGAATTGCCAGGTCAAAATTGAACCACGTCCCGAATGCCGAAGGATAAAACATTGAAGCGGCGACAAATGCAAACACCCATATAGTGAATACAAAACTCTTGAAAAACGCATGTCCACTACAATAAAGTGCAAGAGAAGCGAACAGAATAATCACAGGGGGGCCCACCTCAGACCGGTAGCCCGTGAGAAGCATAATAAGTGTAGTTAAAGCAGCTGCTAAAAAAATATATCCAAAAGGTTTATAATTCATATAGTTTCCCCATTTCTTCATGAGGTTTGAAGTTATAGAGGCACTGATCCAGCGGGGTGCCAAGCACATTTATTTTTTCGATCTCACCCTGTCCATAACCTGCTTCTGTCATAGCAGACAGGTAGAGAATCCTTTTTGGATCAAATCCCATTATTTTAGTAGCGAGTGTATCTGCAGCCAGGGCATCAAGACTGGCAATAGCTATCCGTGAATTAAATGGTGTACCCCATGCCGGGCCATTTCCCTCCATTGCTTCAAAACCATCTATAACCGCCAGATCAGGATATACCTCACGGGCTATATGAAACATGTTATAATGACAAAGATCCGTTACTGATGTAGGACGGGTATGAAACAGGGCTTTATCATTTTTTGTATAATCATTAACAGGACACCCCAATAGTACGTTTTTTAAAGATAAGGTAACCAGTACTTTATTGTGGGTTTTCATTTGAGAAGCCGAAATAATATAAACATCAGGATCCAGAAATGCGGAGATAATTCGTACCGGCAATGGACGATTTTCTTCCCCGAAAACATACCGGTATTGAAAAGGATCCTGATTTAAGTCGACCAATTTTACATTATATTCTTTTTCCAGAGCCAGATATCCATAATTCTCAAACCCATCAAAAGTTTTATGAGCGCCGGATTCTCCGATTATTATTTGCTTTTTGTAATGGGGTGTAAAGAAATCTAAAATAGCCCGTATTGCATCTACGTGCGTAACAGCCAGCGGATTATCGGAAACCACCAGGTTTGGCTTTATTAAAATCCTTTTATCGCCAATAGAACTTAAAATTTCGTTCTCGATTTTTTTCAACGACTGATATACAATATCGTGCCGGTTATTGCCTTTTATCAAACTTACTTCAGCAGGTTCAGTTACTTTTTTGTATAGCTGGTGAGGTCTGTCTTGTTTTTCATCAGTAATGGTATGTGTACCGGCAAAACAAAAATCACTTCCCCCGAGAATAATTCCACCCACTGTTCCCAGACCAATTCCTTTCAGAAAACGGCGTCGATTAAAAGTGTTTTTATTCATAATATACTCCTTTTATAATTTAGACTAATTCTTCAGTGGATATTGCAGACCCTTCACATTTGTACGAATCTTATAAATCTTATCATAGCATGTTGCATAGATGGTCTTCATATCTTCATCCCCAAAACAGCAGCTTACCGGAAAAACGGGTAAGTTGATAATACCGATAAATTCGCTCTTTTGGCTGAAAACCTGGATTCCCATATAGGTGGCAACATAAATATTACCAAGCTCGTCGATAGTCATACCGTCTGCTCCTGAAGTTTTGCCCTTTCTGTTAAGTACTTCAGGGGTCATGTATAGTTCTGCGAATTTTCGGCTGTTAGACACAGTACCGTTTTCGTTAACATCATATGCCCATACAAAATTATCCTTATCACTATCAACATTCCACCATTCTTCGTCATCATATGTGTTGTTTACATAAAGAGTTTCACCATCAGGGCTTAGAAGGATACCGTTTGGCATTGCAAAATCATTTGGTTCTATAACCCTGGTAACTTCGCCTTCCGGAGTCAGATAATAAACACTCCTGCCAGGTTGATTTTTTTCCGGGTCAGGTGTAAACTGAGGATCGGTGAAATAAATCCCACCTTTGGCATCGACAACAAGATCATTAGGACCATCGACAGGTTTGCCGTTATACATACTTGCCAGTGTTCTTACAACTTTCCCTTTTGTCGTCATTTCAATCACACGGTGACCAAACATGTCACAAACTGCAAGATTTCCGTTACCCAAATGCATCGTGCCATTTGTGTGCATCTTGCCGTGGGATATATACCGGTAGGTTCCGTCAGGATCCATCTCCACCAATGAGCTTTTCTTTGGGTCACCGTTCCATCCCTGATCGAAATACATGCTTGAGAAATAGAGTTTGCCGTTCAACCATGTGGGTCCTTCAGTGAAGTTAAGTCCCGGGCCATCTTTAGCGCCGTCGACAACGAGTTCAACAGTGGCATCTTCAGGGAAAATTGCATGATATGCAGCAAGCCTTTTCGCCATTTTCTCTGTGTAGTCCGGACGGGGCGGCCAGAAAACATCGATCACATCGCAGCCAAAAGGTCCGTTTGTTCCACCGTGGACTAAGTCTGCCGTCAGAAGAAGAACATCTCCTTTTTCCATACGATTCACATCGTCAAGAATAATCTCATCGATCCAGCCACGTAAAACAATCATAATCTGCTCTTCGGGATGGATATGATGTCCGAATGTTGAACCGGGGTCCATCCTGATGAAACTCATTTGAGTACCTCTGCCCGAAACAAGCCGGGAATTGGCTCCGGGAACAAGCTCTGTAAATTGAATATCATATAAATCGTATACCTTATTCGGATCAACTGAGGGTTCAAGAGGATAATTCCCCACAAGAACATTTGACGGTAAATCAGGAGCACCGGCTTTTTCCAAATAATCGAGACGTACCGGCCAATAAACCTCAAGGATTTCCGCTCCTTTCTCTCCTGCTTTCACTGCATTTTCAGAACCCTTTTCAAGAAAAACAAACTCAATTTTCGGGGTGCCGCCATTTATACCATCCGGTTCCTCCCGTTCAAGAGCGCTCATCGTAATAAAACTTCCGTTAATAAGCTGATCAACCGAACCTTTCATAACAAACATGAGACGTTCGCCAGGAAGAGCCTCTACAGGTATCTCAGCATGAGGTTCCAGAGTCATCCAATTTATGAGGTTACCTTTTCCCCAATATAATTGAGCCTTTGCACCGGGAGCAATTTCAGTAATTGGGAGCGTATTAATATTGCTCACAACACCGGGCTTAAGATTCGAAACAACATTGGTTTCAGGAATATCCTTGCGGACTCTTCTCTCAAGGCCGCATTCTTTGATTATCTTATCGCTTCTAACTTTCCACTCGGGTTTTTTAGTACAACCAGAGAAGGACAAGAATAAAATAAAAACAGCCAAAGTCAGAACTGTTAGCTGATGATTGTGTTTTTGTTTTGTTTTTAACATAATCTCCTCCAATTTAATTTAATTGTAATTATTTCGTTTTCAAGGATACCGGGTAATAACAATTCATTTTTTCACTCTGTCGTGACGATTACCAAGGTAGAGCCATAACATATGCTTTTCGGTATGGTTTATAGAGCAGTGGGGCACCTTATTATTTGGAGGAATAAGAAATGCTTCCCCTGGCTCCTGCCATAAAAGCCGGTTGCCAAAATACAAAAGGCTCTTTCCCTTCAACTGACACCAAATCTCCTCACATTCCGGACCATGAACATGTGGCTGCGCGATGTCGAATTTATCGATGGAGACAATAGCCAAACCCATAGGATTTGCAAATTTAGGTCTCACGTCATACATGAATCCCCTGCCTATATGCGCCCAATGATAGCCCACACCGGGCTTTGAATCATGATAACTCCCCACGGACATTTCCTTGTTTGGCTCGAACCCGCCGGTTATTTCCTCTACAACTATAATCATTTCAAGGGACTGTTCTGTTGGATTGAAAAAACGATATTCGAGTCCGGCAGGAATAACTACAGCCGTTCCCTCTTCAATTTCAGATTTCTTATCACCGGCTTCCACATATCCGGTTCCATCCATCACATAGAAAAAAACCTGTTCTTTATCATGTTTAGTGGGCTGCGTGTTGCAGCGTGGCTGGAGAACTCCTCTTTTGTAAGCTTTGAGATACTTCAAAACCGCACCCTTTTTCGGAGGATTAAGGGGATCACCAGGGGTGAGAATATCACGTTCGATAAGCCCGCCATGTCCTTCATACGGAATAGAGTTTCTCCAATGGTTGATGTAAAGATACACATCTGTATCAACCTCCGGATGCCGGTGGTTTGACTTTGCATGCTCGAAAAATGATGGTTCCGGCTCCTCTGTGAGCTTTTCCTGAGCCATAATTGTTGAAAGACCACTTAATCCAATAACAATAATAAATGCTGTTGTAAAAAATAAATACTTTTTCATGTTTTACTTTTTTAGTTCCAATAAAATAAAATCCCTAATTTATATCATAAAATTAAATGAAAGCTGAACGGTTTTCTATATCACAAGTTATCTTAAAGTTCGATAAAGATATAAAACATAAATTTAATTATAAATTCAGACTTCTTAATTTTATTTCAGAATAAATTATAATAATCAGATATTCAGAATGATAAACAAAATCATGCATTCTTAAATAACTAAAATAACTAAAAGAACATAGCTTCGCAAAGTAATTATAAAAGGAGTATTATATGGAATTATTTGGTACATTGCAGTAGAACATTATGTTAGCCGGGAGTGATAATGAATAAACTAATCAATGAAAATATCAACAGATACAAAATTCCACCCGCCCTGGCAGGGAACCATGTTGGCATGGCTTTGTGTTTTTCAAACGTTTTTTACCCTGATGACATTTCTATTTTTACTAAAACTAGCATATGAAGGTTTTAAAGCCGGAGAAATGGGAATTATGATCGGGAT
>JAUXED010000004.1 GCA_030618105.1 Bacteroidota bacterium
TCTTGTATCTTGTATCTTGAATCTTGTATCTTGTATCTTGTATCTTGTATCTTGTATCTTGAATCTTGTATCTTGAATCTTGAATCTTGTATCTTGAATCTTGTATCATTAAAAACCAAATATCATGAAAATCAACAAGTACGAAGACATTTCTCAAATAGACAGAGAAGCAAAAAAGGATTATATCGACAGACATTCGGCTTTTGTTCACTGTGAAAAACAAGCAAAAGCAGGTGAAAAATTTAAAGTGAAAGTGAAAGTCGGAGATCAATATAAACATCCCGATGATCCTGATCATTACATTGCCTGGGTGCAATTATGGAATGGCGAAAAAATGCTTGCACAAGCAAACTTCATTGAAGGTGCATTAGGAAACCAGGCCGAAAATCTGGAAGTGGATTTTTATATTGTCCCAAAAACGAATATGAAACTCGTTGCTCAAGCATTTTGCACTAAACACGGTTTATGGCAAAGCAAAGAAGTTTCAGTTGGTGTTGAATAAAGAAGAATTTTAAATAAATATGAAATAAAATGAACTCATTAAAAGGAACAAAAACAGAACAAAATCTATTAAAATCATTCGCCGGAGAATCGCAGGCACGAATGAGGTACGATTATTTTGCAAAACAGGCAAAAAAGGAAGGCTATGAGCAAATAGCTGCAATATTTGCTGAAACAGCCTTAAATGAAAAAGAACATGCAAAAAGGTTTTTCAAATTCCTTGAAGGCAGACCTGTTGAAATAACGGCTATTTATCCTGCCGGAAAGATAGGAACTACCTCTGAAAATCTAAAAGCATCAGCTATGGGCGAAAATGAAGAGTGGACAGAATTGTATCCTGAATTTGCAAGAATCGCAGATGAAGAAGGATTCGATGAAGTTGCAACTACTTACAGAATGATTGCCAAAGTAGAAAAAGCTCACGAAGAGAGGTATTCCAAATTGCTAACTAATCTTGAAGAAGGTAAAGTATTTGAGAGTAACGGAAAGGTTATTTGGAAATGCCGCAATTGCGGATATTTACACGAAGGAACAAAAACTCCTGAAACATGTCCTGCCTGCTTGCATCCACAAGCATATTTTGAATTGAAAGAAAATAATTATTAACATAAATATTTCATTTTATAATCTATAACTAAAAAAGAAACATTATGAAAAAGTATGAATGTACAGTATGCGGTTATATTTATGACCCTGAAACAGGTGATCCTGACGGAGGAATAGCTCCCGGAACAGCTTTTGAAGACATCCCTGATGATTGGGTTTGTCCTGAATGTGGAGTTGGAAAAGAAGACTTTGAACTTGTTGAAGAATAATAAAAATAATTATTATGAATTTTTAAAACCGGGGGATACAGCCCCCGAGTTTACTTTTGAAAATTAGTTTGACAGTATAAACTGATGTTAACTAAATAAATTTCAAACGAATGAAAAATGATATTTCAATAGTTCTATCAGGAGAAGCAGGACAAGGAATCAGAACTGTTGAGTTGCTAATGATCAAGGCTTTGAAAAATTCTGGTTATAATGTATTTTCTACCGCTGAACTTATGTCGAGGGTCAGAGGAGGCAATAATACTACCGAAATCAGAGTATCAAATGAAAGAATTGAGGCTTATGTTGATAAAATTGATATTTTAATTGTATTAAGTAAAAATGCTATTTTCAGAATAGAAAACCGGCTTACCAGGGACACAATAATTATAGGTCAAAATAATTTTATAGAGGAAAAATATATAAATGGTCATTATAAAATAAAGGATGTGGCAATAAGTTCATTAGCCAAAGAGGTTGGTGGCTTGATATATTCTAATGTTATAACTTATGGACTTTTATCCGGTATTTTTGATATCAATTTAAATCTGATTAAAGAGTCTATCACCAGGCATTTCTCAACTAAAGGAAAAGAAATTACAGATAATAATATTAATGCAGTAATTAAGGGCTTTAAAAAAGGCAAGGAGCTGAAATTAGGGATACAAGTTGAAAAAGATGAGATAATAAAAAATCAGGTTTTATTAAGCGGAACTGAATCTATTGGTATAGGTGCATTAGCCGGGGGTTGTAATTTTATTACTGCATACCCAATGTCACCATCAACCGGCGTAATACAATTTTTAGCCAGACATTCTGAAGAGTTTGGAGTTGTTATTGAACAGGCAGAAGATGAAATTTCTGCAATTAATATGATCCAGGGTGCCTGGTATGCCGGGGCACGGGCAATGACTACAACATCGGGAGGTGGATTTGCTCTTATGGAAGAAGGTATAAGCAATGCAGCTATAACTGAAGTGCCAATTGTAATTCATCTTGCCCAACGACCGGGACCTTCCACAGGACTTCCTACAAGAACCGAGCAAGGCGATTTAAACCTGGCTTTATATGCAGGTCATGGTGAATTCCCGAGAATAATTTTTGCTCCCGGTAATTTTACGGATGGAATTTACTTAACTCAAAAAGCATTTAATCTGGCTGATAAATTTCAGGTTCCTGTAATAATTTTAACTGATCAATTTTATATTGATTCATTTCAAAGCATCAAATCAATTGACTTTACAGATTTTAAGGTAGAGAATTTCGTTACAAGAACAGATAAAGATTATAAAAGGTACAAAAATACTGATGATGGAATATCCCCAAGAGGAATTCCAATGCAAGGAGATGGATTTGTAAGGTTTGATAGCCACGAACATGATGAGGATGGATTTATCACTGAAGATCCTGATATAAGAACAAAAATGGTGGACAAAAGACTTAAAAAACTGGAGTCTTATTCAAAGGAATCTATAGATGCTGAAATTATTGGCTCAAAAAACTACAAAACATTAATTGTAGGCTGGGGTTCAACTTATGGAGTTATTAAAGAAGCAATCGAAAAACTTAATGATAATGATCTTGCTTTTGCATATTTTAAACAAGTTTATCCATTACCTAATAATACAAAAGAAATTCTGTCAAAAGCAAAAGAACTAATTATTATTGAAAATAATGCTACATCTCAATTCGGACAACTTATTAAAAGATATACAGGGATGGAATTCACAAATCGTATTTTGAAATATAATGGAATGCCTTTTTCATTAGAAGAAATTATTGAAAAACTAAAGGGAATGCAATAATGACAACTATTTTTGATTTTGACCAAATACCTGAAACAAGTTGGTGTCCCGGCTGCGGAAATTTTGCTATTCTAAAAGTTTTAAAGGAAGCTTTGGGTGAATTAAATATTGATCCTAAAAACCTGGTTATATCTGCAGGAATTGGACAGGCAGCTAAAATATCTCAATATATAAACGCTAATTGTTTCAATGGATTACATGGCAGAGCACTTCCCGTTGCAACGGGAATAAAAGCTTCAAATCCCGATCTTATTGTTGTGGCTGAAGGTGGTGATGGCGACATGTATGGTGAAGGTGGCAACCATTTTATACATGCAATAAGAAGAAATATTGATATAGTAAACATTGTACATAATAATATGGTTTATGGATTAACATTAGGACAGGCTTCACCAACAAGCAGAAAGGAATTTAAAACTCCCTTACAATTGGAAGGAGTTTCTTCAGAGCCGTTTAACCCAATTGCTGTTGCTATTTCTTTAGGTGCATCTTTTGTGGCAAGAGCATTTTCAGGAGATATGAAACAAATGAAAGAAATATTGAAAGAAGCTGTCAAGCATAAGGGCTATGCTCTTGTAGATATTTTTCATCCATGTGTTTCGTTTAATAAAATTAATAATTTCAAATGGTTTAAAGACAATACATATTATCTCAATGAAAACTATGATAATACTGATAAAATGGAAGCATTAAAAAAAGCATTTGAGACTGATAAATTTCCATTGGGCGTTATCTATACAAATGGGGAAAACAAAACTTTTGAAGAAAATTTAATAACATATAAAAACGATAAAAGACCACTATATAAAAGAGAAGTTAATCTGGAAAAAATAGAAAAATTATTAGCATCTAATTAAAATTGTTTAAAAAAAGAAAACATTATGAAAAAGTATGAATGTACAGTATGTGGTTATATTTATGACCCTGAAACAGGTGATCCTGATGGAGGAATAGCTTCCGGAACAGCTTTTTAAGATATCCCTGATGATTGGGTTTGTCCTGAATGTGGAGTTGGAAAAGAAGATTTTGAACTTGCTGAAGATTAATAAATTACATAAACATAACTAATTTAAAGTAAGGTAATCCCACTCACGGTTTTATTGGGAAAACTTATGATATAACCGTAAAGGAAAAATACGATGATTATTGAATGGTTAGAAAAATACAATCCTGTAACCCAGGCACTAATAGCTACATTATTTACGTGGTTACTAACCGCGATGGGGGCAAGTTTGGTCTTTTTCTTTAAAACAATTAACAGAAAAGTACTTGATGGAATGCTTGGATTTGCTGCAGGAATAATGATAGCTGCAAGTTTCTGGTCATTACTGGCACCTGCTATTGAAATGTCGGAAAATTCAGGTAAAACGCCATGGATACCGGCTGTTACAGGATTTTTAGCAGGCGGCGCTTTTTTATGGATAATTAATAAAATATTGCCACACCTTCATCTCGGTTATAAAAAGTCGGAAGCAGAAGGTATTAAAACCGGATGGCAAAAAAGCGTTTTACTTGTTTTGGCAATTACACTGCATAATATTCCTGAAGGCCTGGCAGTTGGTGTTGCATTCGGAGCATTGGCATCAGGTTTTCCGTCAGTTACACTTACAGGAGCTGTTGCATTAGCTATTGGAATTGGTATTCAGAACTTTCCTGAAGGTACTGCTGTTTCTGTTCCGCTAAGAAGAGAGGGATTATCAAGGTTTAAAAGTTTTTGGTACGGGCAATTGTCGGGGATTGTCGAACCCATTGCCGCGGTTGTTGGTGCAATTGCGGTTCTATCAATGACAAATTTCCTGCCATATGCTTTATCTTTTGCAGCAGGGGCAATGATATTTGTTGTAATTGAAGAACTTATACCTGAATCGCAATTAAACAAAAACAATGATATTGCAACTGTTGGAGCTTTGATAGGCTTTTCATTAATGATGGCATTAGATGTTGCTTTAGGCTGAATAATTCATCACACAAAGACGCAGAGGGCGCAAAGATTTGAATTGAAATAATTTTAATCCTCCTTCGCGTTCCGCTTCGGACTTCGGCCGACATAGTCGGCTACGTCCGACGAAGTTGGAGGACGAGAAGAAAATTGAAATTGAATGTTTAAAACACTTATTGCTAATTTGGTTATTCTTTGCGGCTTTGCGGCTTTGCGAGAGATTTTATGAATAATGCAGGTTAGGTTAAAAACAAAATTGAAACAACATGAATTTAGTCAAACGGATAATTAATTTTTACATAGACGGGTTTAGAAACCTTGATAAACTTGGCATAAAGCTATGGATAATTATTGGCATCAAACTATTTATCATGTTTGCTATTCTGAAACTGTTCTTCTTTCCTGATTTTCTGAATTCCAGATTCGATACAGATGAACAAAAAAGTGAATATGTAATTCAATCGCTTACAAAAAATTAAGGTTATGGAAGCATTTGATATGTCTCTCGTAAATTGGTCAAGAGCACAGTTTGCCCTTACGGCGATGTACCATTGGATTTTTGTTCCACTTACCCTCGGTTTATCTTTTATTATAGCATTTATGCATACAAGATACTACAAAACCGGAAGTGAGAAGTGGAAAAATACAACCAAATTCTGGATGAAATTGTTCGGGATAAATTTTGCCATAGGTGTGGCAACAGGAATAATTCTTGAATTTGAATTTGGAACAAACTGGTCAAATTATTCATGGTTTGTCGGTGATATATTCGGAGCACCCCTGGCTATAGAAGGAATTATGGCTTTTTTCCTTGAATCTACATTTATTGCCGTAATGTTCTTTGGATGGAACAGGGTTAGTAAAAAGTTCCATATGCTGTCATCATGGTTTGTAGCCATCGGAGCTAACCTTTCGGCTCTATGGATATTAGTTGCAAATGCATGGATGCAAAACCCTGTTGGAATGAAATTTAATCCTGATACAGCCAGGAACGAAATGGAAAACTTTGCAGAAGTACTATTCTCACCAACAGCAATCAACAAATTTCTTCATACTATTTCTAATGGTTATGTAGTCGCTTCATTATTCGTAATTGGTATCAGCGCCTGGTATATTCTTAAAGGAAGACATCTTGAATTTGCAAAACGAAGCATTCTTGTAGCTTCCGTTTTCGGTCTCTTGTCATCAATATTTGTTGTTATTACCGGAGATAGCTCTGCACATAACGTGGCTCAAATACAACCTATGAAATTTGCTGCAATGGAAGGAATTTATGAAGGAAGCGAAGGAGTTGGCTTAACTACTATCGGAATGGTGACACCCGGTAAAAGATATGACAATAATAAGAATGATTTTGTTTTTGCATTAAAAGTGCCTAAAATGCTCTCATACCTTGCCAACAGAAACAGTAATTCTTTCGTTCCCGGGATAAACGATCTGATTGACGGTAACAAAGACCATGATATTATTCCAATAAGCGAAAGAATGGAAAATGGCAAATTAGCTATTAACGCATTTAAGGAATATAATAACTCTGAAGATGCTGAAATAAAGGAAGGTGCTTTAAAGACTCTTGAAGAAAACTATCAGCATTTTGGATATGGTTACTTACCCGATAAAAAGTCAGCTATTCCAAACGTTCCCATAACATTTTACAGTTTTCACATTATGGTGAGTTTAGGATTCTTCTTCATTGTTCTGTTTGGTGCATTCCTGATCTTTTCTGCTAAACAAAAAATTGAAAGTAGAAAGAAATGGCTAAAACTAGCTGTATGGTCTATCCCGCTGGGATTTTTAGCTTCTGAACTTGGATGGGTCGTGGCAGAAGTCGGGCGTCAACCCTGGACAATTCAGGACATCCTTCCAACTATGGTATCTACTTCCCATTTGAGCACTTCATCAGTTCAGGTAACGTTTTGGGCTTTTGTTGCACTATTTACTGTTCTGTTAATTGCAGAAATTAAAATCATGCTTTATCAAATAAAATCAGGACCAAAAAATATGGAGGATTAAGCAATGTTTGAAAATATGTCACATTTGGCTTTACAACAATATTGGTGGATAATAATTTCTTTACTGGGCTCTTTACTTGTATTCTTAATGTTTGTTCAGGGTGGACAAACTCTTGTAAGCCAGTTAGCAAAAACCAGTACCGAAAGGAAACTATTGTTTAATTCTGCCGGCAGAAGATGGGATATTACTTTTACTACCCTTGTAACTTTTGGAGGTGCATTCTTTGCTTCCTTTCCTCTTTTTTACTCTACCAGTTTCGGGGGAGCCTACTGGGTTTGGATACTTATACTTTTCAGCTTTATTATTCAGGCTGTGTCATATGAATACAGGACAAAACCTGAAAACTTTCTGGGAGAAAAAACCTATAACACTTTTTTATTTATTAATGGTTTGGTTGCAACTATTTTAATAGGTATTGTTGTTGGAACATTTTTTACTGGATCTGATTTTTCAGTGGATAAACTCAGACTTACAGAATCGGGAAATAATGTCATTTCACAATGGGAAGGTCCTGCACATGGACTTGAAGCTGCTCTTAATCTAACTAACCTCAGTTTAGGTTTAGCAATTTTTACATTGTCAAGAATACTCGGAGCTCTCTATTTTATCAATAATGTTGATAATAAAGCATTAGTACACAGAGCATCACATCTTCTGAAGTTTTGCTCAATTGCTTTTTTGGTCTTCTTCTTGCTTTTTACCGGACTGATATTAACTGGTGAGGGGTTTGCTGTTAATCCTGAATCTCAGGAAGTTTATATGGAGAAATATAAATACCTCCACAATTTTATTCAAATGCCCGTTGTACCGGTGATCTTCCTTTTGGGTGTTGTTGGAGTTCTTGCCGGTATATACATGGGAGCATTTTTAAAATCTGGTAAGGGTATTTGGTTTGCGGGTGCCGGAACCATTTTAACAGTGTTTAGTATTTTCTTACTTGCCGGTTTCAACAATACTTCATTTTATCCTTCAACATATGACCTGCAGAGCTCGTTAACTATTCAAAATGCTTCATCCAGTAAATATACTTTAACTGTAATGAGCTATGTTTCCTTATTGGTTCCATTTGTTATCGGCTACATCTGGTATTCATGGAAATCGTTGAATAAAAAGAAGATTAATGAAAAAGATATTAATAATGATGATATGGCATATTAATAAAATAGGTTCGTAAAGTAATCATGAATGTTAATATTAGTTAAAGGAAAATGTTACGGAATAAGGCTGACACAAAGGCTAAGGCTAAGGCTAAGTAACAAAGAAAATAAACACAAGGTTAAAGGAATAAGTTTAATATGAAAACATAAAAACAGAAAATATTATGGAATACTTAAGTTCGATATTTTGGTTGGTTTCATGGCCTGTTTTAATACTAATTTCATATCAGTTAGTAAAGTTATTTCTGAGAAAATTAAAATTACCGGAAGATTAGCCGGTTATAAATAATACGTAACTAATTAGTCGGCCCGTCCGACCGGAGTCATCCGGGCGGGCAGTCCACAGTCAACAGTTGACTTAAAAATGTAAAGTATAATAAAATTAGTCATTTTGAATTTTAGACATTTAATCATTTAATCATTTACGCATTTATTCATTTTATTCATAAGACACTGAATAGTTACAATAATACATATTTATTAAGGGAGACAATAAATTATGAATGCCAGTATAAAAGCCAGTGCAAAATTGCTTATAGAAAAAGATATAAGACCATCGGTTCAACGAATCGGAGTCCTCGAATATTTACAAAACAGTAAAAACCATCCAACAGTTGATAATATATATAACGATCTGGTAAAGGAAATTCCGACATTATCCAAAACTACAGTTTATAATATATTAAAACTGTTCACTGAAAAAAATGTTGCACGTATTGTCAGAATTGGAAACAATGAAGCCAGATATGACGGAGACACCTCCATTCATGGCCATTTTAAATGCGCTAAATGTGGTAATATCTACGATTTTAATGTTAATATGGAAGAATTAAAGCTTACCGGGTTAGATAAATTTAAGATTAATGAATACCATATCTATCTGAAAGGTATTTGTGAAAATTGTAATACAGAGATGGTTGAGTAGTTGAGTGGTTTAGTGGAGGGACCCTTAGAATTTCGACTCTTCGACTTCTTCACTCTCTGCTCTTTGCTCTCTGCTCTTAGCTCTTCAGATAAGCGATTTGATACGCTGATCAAGTTTTTCCTGATCCTGTGCAAAAGTGGCAAGTCCTGCAAGGCTTAGCAGAGTATCAACAGCAAGTTCTCCTTTAGCTATCCTGTCTGCCCACCTTGAATGTTTCGGTATCTTTCCATCTTCTTTTATCCATTTCAATTCTTCTTCGGTAAGTTCAGGAAAAATATCACCGCAACCCATATTTCTTGCAATTGCACTAAGTTCTTCACCTGTTGCCGAAACGTTTTCATCTATATACCTGGCAAACCTAACTTCTTCATCTTTAACTGCCCAGATAGTGTCAAACCTAAATTTTTTTTCACTATTATTATTAAATTCAGCCTTATAATCAGTATTCACCTGCGAATCAAATATCCCGTCCAGCGTATTCCTGCCATCTTTAGCCACTGCAGGAGGAATAGTATATACATTCACTCCTGCCAATAATTTAAGTTGTTCGGCTTCACGAAGACTGGCAGCTATCAGTTTTGTTTTTACCTGATCTTCAGAAGACAGTTTATTTATCCATCTCTGAGATGAAATAACAGCCTTCTCCCCTACCCATTTACCGTCTCCAAGCTCATTATCAATCATGTAGGCAGCAATCCTGCCCATAAATACGTTACAATATGATGGTCTTGCTATCAAAGACACCAATACATTAAACCTTGCACTGAATTCAAGTGTAAAATTCACTCTAACACCTGCTTCGCCAAGTTTTCTTGCCCCTAACAGACCGGTTGCTGTAAATGGCACTTTTACCAGGAAATGATCCGGACAGATATCATAATAACGTTTGCCATACTCCACAATAGCATCAAAGTCATCTGCTGTATCAGTGTGTAGCTCAACACTTACCAGTCCGCCAAACTTTTTAACCAAACGTAAGCCATGATAGGCATTCAGGATAAAGGCAATTTCCTTCACCTGTTCATCCGCAGAAAAGTCTTTAACCAATTTGCGAAGTTCAGGGATCAGGTTATCATAGATCCCTTTTTGAATCTCATTATTCAGCAATGTATTATTGGTAGTAAGTGCAGACATTTCTTTTGTCCATAAACCGGAAGCTGATTCCATATCGCCGGTATCAAGCCATATTTCCGTTCCGGCATTATTCAAGTTCTTCCAGAAACTATTACCGGCAGGTTTTATTTTTTCTTCATTTACTGATTTAAGGATATAATTCCTGATAACCTCATGAACAGAGCTTTTCGTCATCTGATTCTTGATTTGGCAATTAAATAATGGATTAAAAAGTTGAAGATATTAAAAATCCGGTTACATGAATGGTTACACCCGGCAGATGTATCGTGAACTTATTAAAAATTGTCAACACTTGTTAAAATCGGGCAATGAATTATAATAATATACCTGGTGCCGGGAGCGGTCAAACCCTAGTTCTCACCTACCACCTAATATTGATAAGTATTTGGGAAATAATTGATAAAATATTTGGAACAGAAACGCATTTTGACGAATTTTGTCAAAACGATTTATTTCAAACATGGAAAGTATTGGAGAATACATCCGAAGGTTGCGTGAAAATAAAGGAGAACCGTTGCGAAAGGTTGCTGCTTATCTTGATGTTGACCAGGCGGTATTAAGCAAAATTGAGAGAGGTAAACGAAAAGCCAATAAAAAGCAGGTTGTTAAGTTGGCAAAGTACTTTGGAGAAGATGAGAAAAAAATGCTGATTTTATATTTAAGCGACCGGATATTATATGAGGTACAGGAAGAAGATTATGCAAAAGAAGCATTAAAGATTGCCGAGGAAATGGTTGAATATAAAGCATATAAGACACTGGATAGGGATAAAATCATTAAACAAATTAAAAACAAGCTAAAACAATTTTCAAAAGTCAGTAGTGCATGGATTTACGGTTCTTTTTCACGTGAAGATGACGGACCGGGAAGTGATATTGATATTGCAGTAAAAACTGATGAAGGCTTTAGCTATTTTGATCTTGCTGAAATACAATATCAATTGGAAAATGAAGTAAACAGGAAAATTGATGTTGGATTTATTGACTCTTTTAAACCACACATTTTTAGAGATGTTGAACCGGATTTAAGACTTATTTATGAAAGATAGTAAAAAAGAAAGCTACGAAAGATTAATCCATATGCAAAAGGCTGTTAATAAAATTGAAACATTCACGACTAATGTCAATAAAATTGATTTTTTAAATGATCAAATCCTTTCAAGTGCCGTCCTGTTTAATTTTACCGTAATTGGAGAAGCTATAATTCATGTGGAAACATTTTTATTAGATAAGCATGAATATAAATGGCATAAAGTTAGGGCATTTAGAAATTTAATTTCACATGAATATTTTAATATTAAGCTGGCTGCTGTATGGGATATTGTTGTAAACGATTTACCCAAATTGAAACAAGTTATTGAAACAATTTTGGATAAAGAATTTTAACTCACTAATTAATCTGTGTTTTATGAAAAAGAATCTGATCCTTATTTTTCTCTTTTCTTTCTTATCTCCTGCAGTTTACAACCAGTCAACTGGTAAAGTAAAAGTATGGAAAGATACTCTTACCCTGCCCACTTATCTTATTCATAAACCGGATTTGAATCCAATGTTTTTCAGAAACCAGTCATACCAGGGAGCTAGCAGGGTTATTTATCCCTATCCCCTTATGGATAACTTTTCTAATATAAAACAGAACAAAACTTATACAGTGCTTTACCTTGAAAACAGGTACATTAAGTTAAGTGTTCTACCTGAAATTGGTGGAAAATTATTCTATGCTACCGATAAAACCAACAATTATGAAATGTTTTACAGACAGAGTGTTATAAAACCATCCAATATTGGTATGCTTGGTGCCTGGATTTCAGGTGGTATCGAATGGTGTGTATTTCATCATCACAGGGCTTCAACATTCCTGCCGGTTGATTATACATTATCAGAAAATAAGGATGGAAGTAAGACAATATGGATCGGGGAAATTGAGCCGCGGCACCGTATGAAATGGACAATTGGATTAACCCTATACCCGGGAAAATCATTTATTGAAGTGAATATTAAGATGTTTAACCGCACAGAGAATGTGAATTCTTTTCTTTATTGGGCAAATGTAGCCACGCATGCAAATAAGGATTACCAGGTAATTTTTCCTCCCTCAGTGAAATATGCAACCTTTCATGCAAAAAACAGCTTTTCTCACTGGCCGGTAACCAGGGAAGAATACCGGGGTTATGATTATTACATGAATAACATTGATGCATCCTGGTGGAAAAATCATCCTAATCCGGTTTCTTTTTTTGCTTATGATCTGAAAGATGGTTTCCTGGCAGGATATGACCATGGCAAAAACGCCGGAACTATGCATGTAGCTAATCCTCATATTGCTACAGGCGCCAAATTGTGGGAATGGGGTCCCGGTCAGCGGGGTTCAATGTGGGATACAAAAGTACTCACTGACAATGACACTCCTTACGCGGAACTAATGACCGGAGCCTATTCCGATAACCAGCCCGATTACAGCTGGATTAAACCATACGAATACAAACAGGTAAAGCAGTATTGGTACCCACTGCAAAAAACAAGAGGAGTAAAAAACGCCAATCAACAAGCTGCTGTTAACCTGTCACTAACTTCGCCTGACACTGTTTTTGTTGCTCTTAATACAACCGGTGAATATAACAACGCAAAAGTCGCACTTGTTATAAAAAACAATCAACACTTCACAGAAATTATAAATATTGCTCCGGACAAACCTTTTATTAAAAACATAAAGCTACCGGAAAATATTAATGAAACAGACATCAAAGTATCGTTATATACGGCTGAAAATGAAGAATTAATTTCATACAAACCTGATGATAAGGAATATAATCCTGAATTACCATCAGAGGTTAAGCAACCTCCCCTGCCCTCAAAAATTAATACTAATGAAGAATTATACTTAACCGGTTTACGTATAAAACAATTTCATAACGCACGATTGAATGCACTTGATTATTTTCGTGAGGCATTGAGAAGAGATCCCAATGATATAAGGTGTAATATTCAGATGGGAATAGATTATAAGCAGCGGGCAATGTATAAAGAGGCAAAAATGCATTTCAGAACAGCAATTAACCGCCTTACAAAGGATTATACAAGACCACGAAGTTGTGAGGCACTATATCATTTAGGTCTGGTGCTGCAAACACAAGGCAAATACCAGTCAGCTTATGATACACTTTACAGGGCTACATGGGATCATGCTTACTATGCTGCAGCTCATTATAATCTGGCACAAGTAGCTTCCATCAGGAAAAATTATACTGTGGCTCTGGAACATATAAACCGCTCATTAACAACTAATAATAAGAACACCAAAGCTTTGGATTTAAAATCGGTCATTCTTAGAAAGCTTGGAAAATATGAAAAAGCAGGTAAGATAACAGAGGAAGTTTTAGATATAGATGTTCTGGATCATTGGGTAAGAAACGAACGTTACCTGATAAAAAAGCATACAGACCGGCAAAAAGAAGCGGATAAAGAACTGGCTGAATTAACCTCTATAATGAGGAATTATCCCGATTATTATCTCGAACTGGCAATCGACTATATAAATTGCGGCTTCTTTGAAGAAGCTTCTGAAGTACTTGAAAGAGCTGTTAATTCAGATAATAAACTATTAAAAAACTATCCGTTAATCCACTATTATCTGGGTTACCTTAACCTGAAGCAAGACAGAAAGGACCGTGCAAAAACATTCTTTTCCAAAGCCCGGAAACTATCAACTGATTATTGTTTTCCTTACCGTCCTGAGACCATCAAGGTATTGAATGAGGTTTTAAAAAATGATAAGACCAATTCCAGGGCTTATTATTACCTGGGTAATATTCTGTACGATAAGCAACCCGGAGAAGCTATAAAAAACTGGGGAAAGGCAGTTGGTTTGGATAAATATCTGGCAATTGCACATCGCAACCTCGGGTGGGGATATTTCTATCATGAGAAAAATATCACCAAGGCAATTAATGCATACGAGACCGCTGTCAAATACAACTCTGTTCAACCAAAGTATTACTACGAACTGGATTTGTTGTACGAAAGAAATAATACTGCTATTGAAAAAAGACTTTCTGTTTTAACTGATCATCATAAACATGTAGCCGAAAGAGAAGATGCCCTGACACGGGAAATACTGGTGCTGGTATTGAACAAAAAATATGATAAAGCGATCGAATACCTGGAGAATAATTTTTTTCATATCCAGGAAGGCACCCGTGCTTTACATGATATCTATGTTGATGCCTACCTTTTACGCGGGATTTCATTTTTGAAGAAACAAGATATTGAGCCGGCATTAGACAACTTTCTGAAAGCTGATATCTATCCTGAAAACCATCAGACAGGCCGGGATATTGAGTATGTACGCAACCCTCAAATTTACTATTATACCGGGCTGGTTTATGAAAAAGCCGGTAATCTTCAAAAAGCCCTGGAGTATTATAAAAAATCCGTCTCATCAGATAAAAGAGAATCGCAATATATGTACTACCAGGCATTGGCATACAAAAAATTGAAAAACAATAGCAGCGCTGATATGTTATTTGAAGATCTTATCGGGTTGGGAGAAAAGAAATTAGTTCAACTTGATGAGATTGATTTCTTTTCAAAATTTGGCGAAGGTGAATCAAAACAAAAACGGCAGGCATCCGCGTATTTCATAAAGGGATTAGGCTATTTGGGGAAAGGCTCATTGAAACAGGCAGGGGAATTTTTTCAAAAAGCAATTCTCTTAGATAAGGGACATATCTGGGCAAAAGAGTTTTATGATGAACTTCTGATTGATTTAACCATTTAAACCACTTTCGGGGTGAATAACCACCGAAAGGGTTACGATTCTAAAACCCCGTCAGCGGTTTACTCGCTCCCACTATCCATTGCACAAACCCCTGCTCGTGAGATATTTCGTTCACTTTGTTCACGAAATGGTTCAAACCCTGACGGTGGTTTGGTAGAATTAATGATAATAACCGGTCAGACCGCTGAAAAACCACCAGACCTGGCAGGATTTAACTGTTTAGTTATACAATAATAATAAAACGAATAGGCTTAACAATTTTGAAATAAATATATAGAAAAAGATTATTACATGAATAGCAAACTGATTTTTCCAGGCTTTTGAAATTGCAACTAAAAGTATAAAAGAAAAATGAACTGTTTCCAATAATTGATAATGTAAATTTGTCAAAGAACTGTTCTTTACTTAACTTCGTCACCCGGTACCGGCAGGAATATTATTCTATCTCAATAGATACAAATATTTTTATTTCTAACTCCGGTTGCAGGTAATAGTAAATAAAAAATATAAATACTCATATTTACATTCATATGCTGGATTTCTTAAATAAATCGTATCCCTTTAATGATGACCCGAAACAAAACCTCAAATTGATCACAGGCATCAGTTTAGGGATGTTCCTGTTCATTCTGTTCTTCCAGCCGATAGACTTAATGACCACTGACTTCAATAATAAACTTCTTATCATAGCAGGTTTCGGTGGTATCACTTTTTTTTCACTGGTATTAGCACTCATCATCGCCCCGTCAGTTTTACCGGGATTATTTCTGCCGGGAAAATGGAATTTTAAACGGGATATTGTTTTAAATGCCTGTATATGGGCGACAATCTCTGTTGCTTCTATATTCTATGCACGTTATGTCGGGCAAACCAATATCACGTTTTATTCCGTATTTACGATAGTATTTATAAGTCTCGTACCGGTGGCAATATTAATTATATCAAACCGGTTTGAAATATTAAAAATAAAACTGCAGGATGCACTTAATCTGAATAAGAAGCCTGACAAAATATCTACCGAAAAAAATGAACCTGTTGAAATTGAATTTGAATCTGAGAACAAATTTGAAAAAATCAGTCTGCAGTTGAATGAAATAATTATGCTGAGATCTGCCGATAATTATGTTGAGGTTTTCTGGGAAAAAGAGGGAGAGATAAAAAAGAAACTTATCAGACAGACTTTGCAAAACACTGAACATCAGCTAATAACGTATCCTCAAATTATCAGGTGTCATCGCACTTGTCTTTTCAATACAAATTATGTATCCAAACTGAATATCTATCCACAGGGGTACAAATTGAAGCTTAAGTATATTGAAGAAGAAATACCGGTATCACGTCAATACATACTTAAAGTAAAGGAAGTACTTCAGATTAAGTAAAAAGTTATAAAGTCGAAAGTTGAAAGTCAAAGAGTCTTCAACCTAGATTGGCGAATACCACTCACCCCCTGTTAATGCTATTTGCCCCAGACTCCTGATTTTTTATCCCTTTTCAGACCGGTTCATCCCAAAAATTTTTTATGATCGGATTTAGCCAATAATATTGCGCCAGATCATAAATACGTTATGATGAATATATTATTAGTATATCCCAAATACCCTGATACATTCTGGAGTTTCAAACATGCTTTGAAATTTGTTTCAAAAAAGGCGATGAATCCTCCTCTTGGTCTGATCACTGTAGCTTCATTACTACCCGGTGAATGGCAAAAGAAACTCATAGATCTCAATGTAAGCAAATTAAAAACAAAACACATTCTTTGGGCTGACTATGTTTTTATTAGTGCCATGTCAACACAATTAAGATCAACTAATGAGATAATTAAAAGATGCAGACAACTAAAAAGAAAGATTGTTGCAGGTGGCCCGTTGTTTACTGAAGATCCTGAAAATTTCCCAAACGTTGATCATTTGGTTTTGAATGAGGCGGAGATCACTCTGCATCAATTAGTAAATGACATAAAGAATGGTTCTGCCCGGAAGCTTTACCAATCATCAGAGTTTCCTGAAATTACTGAAAGTCCTTTGCCCGATTATTCTTTACTCAATACCTCAAAATATGCAACACTAAGCATTCAATACACCAGGGGTTGCCCTTTCGATTGTGAATTTTGTGACATTACAGCGCTTTTTGGACATAAAGTCAGAACAAAATCTACTAACCAGATATTATCCGAACTTGAAAACCTTTACAATATCGGTTATAGGGGAAATGTGTTTTTTGTTGATGACAATTTTATAGGCAACAAAAAGATTTTAAAGACTGACCTCCTACCCGCAATGATAAATTGGATGCACACAAGAAACAATCCATTTATTTTTATAACTGAGGCTTCAATCAATTTAGCAGACGATGACGAGCTATTGGAATTAATGACACAAGCCGGTTTTTCCAGTGTATTTGTCGGTATTGAAACAACCGAAGAAGCCAGTCTTGAAGAATGTAATAAAATACAGAATAGAAACCGCGATCTCATTCAGAGTGTCAATAAGATACAGGCAGCCGGCATAGAAGTTACTGCCGGTTTTATCGTAGGATTTGATAATGATCCGCCATCTGTGTTTCAAAGACAGATAGATTTTATACAACAAAGCGGCATCATTACAGCAATGGTCGGCTTGTTAAATGCCCCAAAAAAAACCCGGCTTTACCGGCGATTAAAAAATGAGGGACGTATAATTTCTGAGTGGTCAGGAAGCAATACCGATTACACTTTCAATTTTATTCCTAAAATGAATAAAAAAGAACTGATAAATGGTTATCAAAAAATCATACTGGGAATTTATTCATGTAAACCGTTTTATAACAGAGTTTTGCATTTCCTGAAACATTACGAACCAAAAGTTAAAAACAAAACAAAAGTCCCATTTACAGACTTTATAGCATTTCTCAAATCAATAGTTGTTCTCGGTATTTTTGATTATTCCAGAAAATACTATTGGCAAATGTTTTTCTGGAGCCTGTTTAACAGGCCGAAACTATTTCCACTGGCTATCAGATACTCAATTTACGGTTATCATTTTAGAAGAGTATTTAAGAGTGGAAGAATGGAATAATATTAATCATTTACGCATTTAATCATTCAACAATGGAAGCATTTCAAATTGGAGATCTAAAAATTCAACTACCCATTATACAAGGAGGAATGGGTGTTGCTATATCACTTTCCGGACTTGCATCAGCTGTTGCTAACGAAGGAGGTGTTGGCGTTATTTCAGCAGTAGCTATTGGCATGCTCGAACCTGATTATGTTAAGAATTTTCGTGAGGCAAATAAAACTGCTTTAAGGAAAGAAATAAGGAAAGCAAAATCATTAACTAACGGTGTTTTAGGCATAAACCTTATGTTAGCTATAACAGATTATGAAGATATGTTTAGAATTGCACTGGAGGAAAAAATTGATATAATATTTATTGGAGCCGGCTTATTCTTAAGAAAACCTTCCACAATTCCTGACTCACTATTTGAATCCAGTAAAACAAAATTCGTTCCCAAGGTATCATCTGCAAAAGCAGCAAGATTAATTTTCCAGCACTGGGCAAACAAATACAATCATATACCTGATGCTGTTGTGGTAGAAGGTCCTCTCGCAGGGGGACACCTGGGATTCAAGAAAGATGATTTGGAAAATCAAAAATTCAAACTACCAAACCTGATTTCAGAAACCGTATCAGAAATGATGCCTTTTGAACAAAGATTTGGTATTGAAATCCCGGTAATTGCTGCAGGGGGAATATACAACGGAGAAGATATGTATAATATTATGCAACTTGGAGCAAAAGCAGTAAAGATAGGAACCAGATTTGTAACCACCTATGAATGTGATGCCTCAATGGAGTACAAGGAGAGTTATATAAAATCCAGAAAGAAGGATATAACAATTATTGATAGTCCTGTTGGTCTGCCCGGCAGGGTAATTATGAACGATTTTGTGAAAAAGATTCAAAACGGATACACTAAACCGGTAAAATGCCCATGGAAATGTCTTAAAACCTGTAATTTCAAGGAAGTCAATTATTGTATTGCCGAAGCCCTGTTTAATTCAGCAAGAGGCAATATGTCAGAAGGATTCTCATTTGCAGGTTCCAATGCTTACAAGGCAACTAAAATCCAAACAGTAAAAGAGACAATCGATGATCTGATTTTTGAGTATAATATGAATAAATATAAATTGGCAATTTAATAAAGCGAAAAAAATACCTTTAAGGTTTTTCAGAATATTTTTTCTTTCTTTAAAAATTGAATTCTGAAAAAGATGCCATATTGGTGTTTTTATAAACTTTGTGTTGGTGATAAGAATATTGCTAATTTTTGTTTTGATTTTTTCACTCACAAGCGGTTATGCTCAAAAGAATGTTGCTGCTTACAGGTTAAAATCACTTGTTCTTATTGACGGTATTATAGATTCAAAAAACTTCCCCGATAGCGCAATCTCATTTATTCAGCTTGAACCTCAAAAAGGAATGGCTGCCTCGCGCAGAACGGCCGTTTATTTTGGATACGATAGTCTGAATATTTATATTTTCTGGAAATGCTATCAGCCGCCGGATGAAATTGTGGCAAAGATACAGTCACGCGATCAACTCAGCAAAAGTGATGATCTTGTTTTGGTAATGCTGGATACCTATAACGATAATACCAGTGCATATGGTTTTGCCGTTAACCCTCTTGGTTCACAAACCGATCTTAAGTTTACCGATGATGGAAGAAACAGGGATATAAACTGGGATACTGAATGGAAAAGTGCAGTTAAGATATTCTCATGGGGATGGACAGTAGAAATGGCTATCCCGTTTAAAAGCATAAAATACAAAAAAAACCTGAACCAATGGGGTATCAATTTTGGAAGGATCATACGGTCAAATTCAGAAACTTCATACTGGTCAGGAGAAATGAACAATGACTTCAGGGTTTCACAGAGCGGGATATTGACCGGAATTGAAACACCGGGAGTAAAAAGCAATATAACCCTGTTTCCTTATTCCACAGTAAGGTATGAAAACAGTGATTTTTCTGGTAAGTACAATGAGGTTATTCCGGATATTGGTGGTGATCTTCAATGGCAATTTTCATCCAATATATCAGCAAATGCAACTTACAATCCCGATTTTGCCACTGTTGAAGCAGATGAGGAACAAATCAATCTTACAAGATATGAATTGAGCTATCCTGAAAAGCGATTGTTCTTCCAGGAAGGGAATGAAATGTACAGTACCAGGATCAAAACTTTTTATTCACGCAGGATTGGGGATATTGATTATGGCGGAAAAGTTACCGGGAAAATCGGCAACTATGGTTTCAATGTTCTTGCAGCCCACAGTCCGGAAATTCCTGATAAAGATCAGCCCGGTGCATTCTTCACTGCTGCCAGGGTTAAAAAAGATATTCTGAAATCCTCTACCGTAGGATTAATATTAGTCGATAAATCGTGGGATGGCGGATATGCACGCTCCTTTAGTGCTGATTATACTATGAATCTTGGTAAAGCATGGAAATTAACCGGTCAGCTTATCGGTAGCTGGCCGGGTGATCTGAAAACCCACAGTGCCTGGTTTATGCGATTTGCCCGCGAAAGTAACGTTTATCATTATCACATACGATATACAAATATTGGTGAGAATTTTATGGATAATATGAATCAAACCGGCTTTATCAAGGATGACGATCGCAGGGAAATTGATAGTGATGTGAGTTATATATGGTGGCTGCAAAATAATATTTTTAATTATATTGAAGTATCGTCAAGGAATAATTTATTCTGGAGCCACTCAGGTACACTTAAGAGTTGGTATTTAACCGATATGGTAAAATTCTATCTTCAAAATCGCATAAGCCTTGAATATTCATACAACAACGAATTTAAACTATTTGAAAAAAAATACTATAACCATAAGCATACAATTACACTTGGATATAACACTGATGAATGGAGTTCCGCAGAAGTATCTTATACATCAGGCAGGAATTTCGACAGAGATTTTCTATTAGCATCCGGTAGTGCACGAATGAAATTTTCGAAGAAACTGGCATTTGAGTACAGTGGCAATTATCTAAAGTTTTCTCCTGATACTTCAAACCAGTCAGCATTCATTAATATTATTTCGCTTAACTATAACTTCACAAAAGATCTCTGGATAAAAGTATTTGCACAAAACAATACAAATGACAACAGGTTTTATGTATACGGGTTATTCGGGTGGAGGTTTAAACCACCATTCGGAGCTGTATACCTGATATATACCCGGAATGAAATGAAATTGGTGCCGGACAATATTTATCAGAATTCAGATATTATTTTTCTAAAACTAACATACCCTGTCAACATTACAAAATGAGACTACTGTCTTGTTAAATATTAAAAGTCATATATTGTATTCGTTTTTTATATTTTTATTCACAAAAAAAATCAATATCCATTATTATGAAAAAAGTATCTGTTTTAATTTCCGGTCTGCTCATTTTATTGATAACCGGCTGTTCAACTGACAACATAATAAAAGTTGCCTGTATTGGAGACAGCATAACGTATGGATCAGGTATCAAGAACCGTGTTCATAACAGCTATCCTGCACAACTTGATAGTATTCTCGGTATATCCTATGATGTCAGAAACTATGGTATTGGCGGACGTACAATGCTAAAACACGGAGATTACCCTTATTGGGATGAGGAGATCTATCGCTGTGCCAGGGAATTCAAACCTGATATTGTAATTATCAAATTAGGCACAAATGATACCAAACCCCGGAACTGGAAATATTCTGATAAGTTTGAACAGGATTATCGAAAAATGATAAATGACTTCCAATCACTGAGTTCTGCTCCGGAGATACTGCTATGTTATCCTGTCCCGGTATTTGAAACCAAGTGGGGAATAAATGATTCAGTAGTTGTTTATGGTGTTATACCGGCGATAGATAACCTTGCTGCTGAATTTGACCTGAAAATTATCGATCTGTATGAACCGTTTGTTAATGATGAAAATCTGTTCCCTGATAAGATCCATCCTGATGCTGAAGGAGCCGGAAAAATGGCTGAAATTATTGCTAATATAATTCGTAAAAACAATTAAATGGAATAGTGGAAGATTGGGAAGAAAGAAAGAAAGAAAGGAAGAATGGGAAATTGGAAGAATAGGAATTTTGATAATGTAACAGAAAAACAAATTTTTACACATTTGAAAAGATTTAGTTATCACCTGTTAGCTCTATTTATTCTTATAGGTATTCAACCATTAAACGGCCAATCTGTTAAAGGGAAAATAACTGATAGTAATGGTCAGCCAATACCATTTGCTACAATTTATATTAAAGAACTTACAAAAGGATCGACCGCAAATCCTGATGGCAACTTTGACCTGAAAATCCCTGATGGACAATACTCTATTGTAATAAGTGCTCTTGGTTATAAACCTGAAACCAGGCGCATTGAGGTGAATAATAAAACAATCGAACTTGATTTTATTCTCACAGAACATACCTATAAAATTAAAGAAATCCGGATTTATTCGGGTAGTGAAGACCCGGCTTACATGATAATGCGAAAAGCAATAGGGCTTGCGCCATACTACATGAACCAGATAAATCACTATTCAGCCGAAGTATATCTGAAAGGTTCAATCATTGTTCTCAAAATACCAAAGTTGCTTCGGAATGTGATGAAGGTAGAGGCAAATGAAAATGAAGTTGAGATTGGAAGGAATTATGTTGAAGAATCGCTTAATGAAATAATTTTCGATGCTCCGGATAAATATAACCAACGCGTTATTTCGTTCAATACCTCATTCCCCGGAGATAATGAAGTCGATGCTATGGGTTTTGTTAAAAGTAGTTTTTATCAACCAACTGTTGATATGGCAATTTCTCCCCTAGCACCAAATGCTTTTTCACATTACAGATTCAAATACGAAGGAGTTTCTTTCGAAGGTAATTATGCAATAAATAAGATTAAAGTCACACCACGAAGAAAAAGCCAGCAACTTTTCACCGGTTATCTGTATATTGTCGATGACTATTGGAATATTCATAGTGTTGACCTTACTGTAGAATTATTTGTTGGTCCGATCAGAATACGACAGCTTTATACTCCTGTAAAGGATAATGCCTGGCTTCCGGTAAGTTATAACATGGATGTAAAAGCTTCGGTTATTGGAATAAAAGCGAATGTCAGTTACCTCAGTTCAGTCAGGTATTCCGATATTGAAATCAACCGGGACATTACTCCTCCCCTCGCTTTGAAGGAAACTATCGAAGAACCCGTAACGTTAGTAAACGAAAAACCAGAACCGGCTAAGGACAAAAAAGTCACTGAAAAGATAGAAAATATCCTGAGCAAGGAAGAAATGTCGAACAGAGATATGATTAAGCTGACCAGATTGATGGATAAGGAAATAAAAAAGGAAAAGCATGATGATAAATCCCTTGAGATAAAAGAAACGACTACCCACATAATTGAAAAAGATGCCAAAAAAAGAGATAGTACATACTGGAATACAATCAGACCAATCCCATTATCTGAAAATGAACTACTTGGTTACAGAGTAAGGGATTCTGTTTTGCTTGCAAAATCGGACACTACAATAGGCGCCGATACATTAAAGAAACAAAAAAGCAGGATCATCAAATTTGCAGGAAATGTAATTTCAGGGAAAACATTTCTCTCTGAAGATTCTTCAGTAATATTCCGGTATGACGGGTTAATCGGTATGGATAAACTGAGCTTTAACACTGTGGATGGCTGGACATATAAACAGGAATTCAGTATAAAGAAAGTTTTTAGTCCCGGCAGAGAATTGAATATAAACCCGGAAATCGGATATGCTTTTAACCGGGAGGCTTTTGTGTGGAATATCCATAATTCTATCTCATATGCCCCATTAAAAAGAGCCGATTTTTTTCTTGATCTTGGTCAGAGATCTTCGGATTTTAACCCGGAATATGGAATAAACAGATCTCTTAATAGCATATCTTCCCTCTACTTCAGATATAATTATTTGCGGTTGTACGAAGAATCGTACTTCAAAATGGGTAACAATATTGATCTAACAAATGGTCTCCGGTTATCTGTTTCAGCAAAATATGCAGAGCGTAAGCATCTGGAAAACTCTACAGATTATTCCTTCTTTTTTGTTGATGACAGGGATTATGAAGATAATCGACCGGAGAATATTCATTTGACAAACTATCCGCTTGATGATCAGGAAAGCTTCGTAATTCGATTAGAACTGTCATACACTCCGGGTTATTACTACAGAATAAAAAATGGTGTAAAAAATATGGTTAGCTCAGATTATCCTACATTTAGTATTGAGTACCAAAAAGGTATTCAGGGAGCCTTTAACAGCAGTGCTGATTTTGATTTTTTGGAATATCAAATTTCTCAATCTAAAGATCTTGGAATATTCTCCAATCTTGACTGGAGTCTTGGGGCAGGTGTTTTTATTACTAAGAAAGATTTACATTTCGCTGATTTTAAACATTTTAACACACAGAAAATTCCTTTGCTCCTGGACAGACCAATAAATGCATTTATGTTACTTGAATATTACCAATATAGTACTCCCGAATGGTTTGCAGAAGCCCATATCAAATATAACACTCCCTTTTTGCTTATTAAACTACTTCCATTTTTTAGCCAGAAGCTGTGGCAGGAAACGCTTTATGGCAGCTATCTCTATCAGCCTGAGTTTAAAAATTATGTCGAATTGGGTTATGGTCTTACCGATGTATTCTTTATTGCTGATGCAGGTATATTCGTCGGATTTGAAGACGGAAAATATGGCAGGTGGGGGTTTAAGGTTAGCCTGAATTTTTAAAAATCAGCAGAGATACACGGCCGTGCATCTCTGCGTAAATTCACTATGAAACACATTAAAATGGAAAAATTTAGAAATAAATACCGAATAGCATCCAACAGAATGCCCGGTTGGGATTATTCAGGCAACGGTATTTATTTTATTACCATAATAACCCAACACAGGGAATGTAATTTAGGTAAAATTGAAAATAAAAAAATGATATTTTCCGATTTTGGTAAAATCGTTAATAATCAATGGTACAAATCATTTAAAATACGTGATGAATTATTTTTGGACGAATTTATCATCATGCCCAACCATTTACACGCATTAATCAAATTGCATGGTTTTCACGTAGAGACGCACGGCCGTGCGTCTCTACAACCCAACAAACAATCCAACGAACAATCCACGAACCACGTAAAAACGCACGGCTGTGCGTCTCAACGATCGAACGAACAATCCCCAAAACCGGTTTTTCAACGAAAACCAAAATCCATTTCATCGTTTATTGCGGGTTTTAAATCGGCGGTAACAACCGAAATTGATAATTTTATTGATGCACATCATTTAGATATCCAGAAATATGACCGAAACAACAAATTTTGGCAACCCAATTACAACGACCATATTGTACGTGACGAAAACGAATATTTACAGATAAAAAATTATATTAGAAACAATCCTGCAAAATGGAAAAACGACAAATTTAATGACAAGAATTAAGCATTTTTTATTCTGTTATTTCAACAAATTTATCCTTCTAAATTCTATCTCAAATCTAAAATATAATGTACATTTAACCCTAAACAAAAACAAAAAGGAAACCACTATGTCTAAAGAGTACAATTGAAGCAAAGACACTGTATAATTAATATTTAAAAAAATTTCTTATGAAAAAAATCATGATCCAGTCTGCATTAATCATTGCCCTTGCAATTATATGTTCCTGTACAAATGAAAAGATCACCCTTGAATCGCTTCTTCAGGAAATGACAGACAGGGATGTCCTAACATATTTCCCGGCACCTGCTTATACCATAAAACAGTTTAGCAGTTATGACCAAAGAAGTACTGGTCCCGACCAGGAAGGATGGTTTGCCAACAGGGACTATACACATTTTATCCGTGAGGAAACAAATAACGGCAGACGTGAATTTGTGCTGCTTGATACTGACGGACCCGGAGCTGTTGTGCGATACTGGATGACTTTTGCCGGTGCAGGAGCTTCAGAAGGGACACTGCGGATTTACATAGATAATAAACAGAAACCGGTTGTAGAAGATAGTGTATTGAAAGTGCTGAGCGGTGGATTGCTGGCAGAAGAACCACTGAGCGCCTCTGTTTCCCCGGAAACCGATTATCAGCGACGCGGTCACAATCTCTACCTGCCTCTCCCCTATGCAAAACATTGCAAGATCACGTACGAATGTGATTCGGTTGAAATTGATGATAACCATCGTAAACCCAGTGTTTATTATAACATCAACTATCGAACCTATAGAAAAGGAACTCAGGTGGAAAGCTTCTCCCATGAGATTCTTGACAGGGCAGTATCTGTTATAAAAAGTACGGCAGAGAACCTGAAAAACCCTGAGATTGATATTAGTCAAACAAAAAGATTCCCGAAATCAAAAATCCTGCATCCGGGTGATACATTAATATTTTATCTTAAAAGTAAGGACCAGGCCGTCAGGAAATTATTGATCAACCTGGATGCTAAAGATATCAACCAGGCATTACGCTCAACCGTACTTTCCATCTCATTCGATGACAAACAAACAGTATGGTGTCCCGTTGGTGATTTTTTTGGTACAGGATATCAGATTTATCAATCTAATACATGGTATAGTGAAGTAAGTCAGGATGGCTTGATGATATCGCGGTGGGTTATGCCATTCCGCGAAAAGTACCTGGTAAAAATAATTAACTATGGGAGTCAAAAAATAAATTTGGATGCTGCTGTACATATCTCCGACTATGCATGGAACAGATCAAGTATGTATTTCGGAACCTCGTGGCATGAATACCATCATCTAAATAGTTGGCTTCCTGAAGAAAAGAAAACCGATAGCTGGCACTTCGATGTTAATTACGTAACTCTTGAGGGACAGGGTCTTTATGTGGGTGATGCGTTAACGGTGTTCAATACAGCAGATGCCTGGTGGGGCGAAGGTGATGAAAAAATATTTGTTGATGACGATATCTTCCCCTCATGTATCGGAACAGGTACTGAAGATTATTACGGCTATGCCTGGTGCCGACCCGAAACTTTTTCTCATCCGTTCATCGCACAGCCTGCCGGGAATGGTAACTTTCACCCGGGCATGACCGTTAATATGCGCTACCGCTCGTTGGATGCTATGCCATTTAATCAAAAGATCAGGTCGGATATGGAAATGTGGCACTGGGCTAAAACAACAATCAATTTCGCCATGACATCATACTGGTATGCAAAGCCCGGTTTTACATCAAATATCAAACCCGATCCGGAAACAGTGAAAAAACAGGTTGATTTGAAACGCTCTGATATTTATCCTCCCATTGTAAACGATCAGGGTGTTATCGAAGGTGAAATACAGGAATAACAAAAATAATTATTACAAATAAATTTATAAAAATGAAAATTCACTACTTATTAATTTTATTGTTGGCTGTCTTATGTAAACCAAAACAGCAGGAACCGGTAGAAAACGAATGGATACAGCTTTTCAATGGAAAAGACCTGACCGGATGGGATATAAAAATTTCAGGGTTTGAACTAAATGATAATTATAAGAACACTTTTCGTGTTGAAGATGGAATTCTTAAAGCCTCATACGACCAGTATGATAAATTTAATGGTGAATTCGGACATCTTATTACCAGAGAAAAGTTCTCTTTTTACATACTCCGGGTAGAATACCGGTTTGTTGGGGAACAGGTAGCCGACGGACCTGGCTGGGGATTGTTTAACAACGGAGCAATGCTGCATAGCCAGTCGGCAGAAAGCATGTTGTCAGACCAGGATTTCCCGGTATCAATTGAGGCACAATTCCTTGGAGGTTACGGGGAGGATGAACGCACAACATCAAATGTCTGTACCCCGGGAACACACATAGTAATGAATGGAGAATTGATCACCGGTCATTGCAACAGTTCTAACTCCAAAACATATCCTGCTAATGAATGGGTAACTGCTGAAATGATTGTTTTTGGAGATAGTATAATCCATCATGTATTGGAGGGAGATACTGTATTAACATATACAAAACCACAGATTGGTGGTGAATTACCTGAGGGGTTTCCGCTTGCCGAAGGTACTCTTTTAAAAGAAGGACATATTGCTATCCAGGCAGAAAGTCATTCCACTGAATTCCGAAAAGTGGAACTTCTGGATCTAAGTAAAAAGTAAATTTTAATAACGTTATTAATAACGGCATTAATTACGTTATTAATAACGTTATTATTTATTTCCGGCAAACAGGATTTTTGAAACAAAAAAGTCTTACTACTTTTGCTTAACTATAAAATGCATTTCATGAAATACATCGGCGCTCATGTAAGTACTTCAGGAGGAGTGGAAAATGCTCCGGTAAATGCTCATAAAATTGGTGCAAAAGCATTTGCATTATTTACAAAGAACCAGCGGCAATGGTTTTCCAAACCTCTTACCAACGAAAATATCAGTGATTTCAAAAGGAATTGCGAAAAATACGGATACACTCCTGACAAGATACTTCCTCATGATAGTTACCTGATCAACCTGGGGCATCCGGAAAAGGAAGGACTGGAGAAATCGCGTAATGCATTCCTTGACGAGATGAAACGTTGCGAACAATTGGGTCTCGATCGCCTTAATTTTCATCCGGGAAGTCATTTACGACAGATATCTGAAGAAAAGTGCCTTTTAACCATCGCTGAATCTGTTAATTGGGCACTTGACCAGACAAAAGGCGTAACAGCGGTTTTAGAAAACACTGCCGGTCAGGGTTCAAATCTTGGCTATACATTTGAACAAATCCGGTTTATTATCGATCATGTTGAAGATAAAAACCGGGTTGGTGTTTGTATTGACACTTGTCATGCTTTTACCAGTGGGTACGACCTGAGAACAAAAGAAACTTATGATAGTACATTTCAAAAATTTGCAGAGATTATTGGTTTCGAATATTTAAAAGGTATACATCTTAACGATTCGAAAAAGGTTCTTGGATCGCGGGTTGACCGTCATGACCAGATCGGTGAAGGGTTTATTGGAAAAGATACTTTCATATTGATCATGAATGATCAGCGGATGGATGAAATACCAATGATCCTTGAAACACCGGATGATGAATTATGGAAAGAAGAAATTGAGATGCTATATGGAATGGTTAGCAATGGTATTTAACTTTTGTAACTATTCAGTGTTTTCGCTTCGGCTGCGCTCAGCATAAAAAGTTTGGAATGTCCGCCCGGCTGAGCAATTCGGACGGGCCTAAAGTGCCTGGAATGCCTAAAGTTTTTTTCGCACCTCGTCCAGATCAAACATTCCTTCGCTTGTATCAATAAAGATCTTCCCATCCTTTTCAACAAAACCATACATTGAAAAATAATCGCCCAACAGGGATTTGTCTACTTTTTTTCCAAGCCTTACATTGTAAAGGAAAGGGACTTCCTCTACACGAATATAAGCTTCATGTGAGAAAAGAAAATCTACCTGTGCCCATTCTTTATCCGGACTCACATCCATCAATACAATATCCAGTTCTCCACCAACAATGTCGTCTTCATCCTCTATATCCCGGGGACTTGCGAGCAAGATCTTTTCTTGCTCAGATGTAGAGAAATAAATGTTCCCATCCTCTCCTTCAAAAATGTCAGTGATCATCTCACCGGCTGAAAGATTTATTTTCTTTTTTTCTTCTGTACTGAACCAAACATCAGAGATGCAGATATCATCCCACTTGCTTCCCTTATATACATCAATAATTTCCAGTTTAAAAATATAACCGTAAAAAGCCTTATGTTGTTCAAACCCGCTACTATTTTCCAGAATTTCAGCCCGCCTGTCCATAAAATCCTCTTTAAAGAGGGAATCTCCAAGTTCTTTTAAAGAAGCTACCTTTTCTTTATCAAAAGGCAGTATAAAATATTGGGGGCCCATTTTATCTCTTAATCTTAAACTATTTTTCATGGGAATTAAATCCCCTTCAATAAGGATGGTATATTGAAATGGCAGGCAATAGTAGTTTCCTCCCAATTCTGTCACATCAGCAGGCAAATGATAAGCCACATAAAGACTTATTCCTAAGGATTTTGGCCGGCCATTTTTGAGATAGAGCGACTCTGTTTTCTGGTACCCATTGTGTATATAGATTTTATTTGGAAAAGTATTTTTCTGTCCAATAAGTACGTATTCTCCAATGCCATCTCCTTTTGCACCTTCTACCCATGCAGTGGTTACATCCTTATCAAAAAGCCAGCAGGCACAATATTTCCCTATACCATCATATTCATTCTCCGGATCATCAAGTTCGGAACTTTCATCCCAAACTCCCCCCATTGCATCGTACAAAAACATTTTTTCCCACTTTGCATGCTGTGCTTGTGAAAAGGGGGTAAAGGCAAGGATGCTGAAAAAGAAAACAAGAGCTGATTTCATGGCACTACTGTTTGATTAAAACCTAAATTTAATCAAACTAATTTGAAATCACCAGTTCCCCAGGTGTTTTTCGACATTACCATCCAGGCATATTTACCAAAGTTATACCTGACTATTCTAAAACCACGTCAACGGTTATATACCCTGACGGTGGTTTGGTGGAATTAATGATAAAAACCGGTCAGACCGCTAATAAAAACCATATATTTGCAATGGGTATGTTGTAAATAATTGTATTAATATATAATTTAGTAGAATAAACTATGAGTAATTAATCAGTCGGCAGTCGGCAGTCGATAAAAATGCAAAGTATAATGAGATTAGCTTCAAAATTTAGGCACTTTAAACTTTAGGCATTTATTTTATTAGCATTCCAAACTTAAGACACTGAATAGTTACAACTATGAATATAATAAATAAAATTTCAACCTTATTAGTTGTATTTCTTATAATGAATATTAATGCATATACACAGGCAAAAATGAATTCAGAAAACAGTCAGGCAATGAAAACTGAAAGCAAAACAATTGAGAAGAACCCGGTAAAAATGACAATTCTTTATGATAATTATCGTTTTAGCGAAGGGACTAAACAGGCATGGGGTTTTTCATGCTTTATTGAGGGAACAGAAAAGAATATTTTGTTTGACACCGGAGGAGAAGGTGAGATACTTATGTATAATATTGATAAGTTAAATATTAATCCTGAAAGTGTTGAGATAATAGTAATATCACATAACCACTGGGACCATACCGGAGGACTTTTCACTTTCCTCGAAAAGAAAAGCGGAATTCCTGTTTACCTGCCTCATTCATTTCCAAAAGAATTTATTGATAAAGTTAACGATGCAAAGGCAACTGTAATTCTTACAAATGAGCCTGTTGAGATCTGCAGAGATGTGTTTTCCACCGGAGAAATTGAAGGACCGGTAAACGAACAATCTTTAATTGTTAGAACAAATAAAGGGATTGTAGTGGTGACAGGATGTTCTCACCCTGGCATTGTCAATATTATTAAGAGAGCACAAGAAATTATGGGAGAAGAGGTTTATCTCGTTTTTGGCGGATTCCATCTTATGAGGCATTCAGAGAATGAGGTTAAAGAAATTATCAGCCAATTCAGGGAATTAGGTGTAAAAAAGTGTGGCGCAACTCACTGCACAGGCGATAAGCAAATAAACCTATTCAAGGAAGCATACGGAAACGATTATATTGAAATGGGTACAGGCAGGGTATTAGAATTTTCACCAAAGATGAGCAACTGATACGATGTTGCAGTGTTTCGAACGATTCTCAACACCGTCATCGGTTATAAACCCTAACGGTGGTTGTTCTTACGAGATTACGCCTCCCTCTCAGGTAATCAATCAATATCAGCAAGAAAAATTTAAAGGAACTTATTGACATAAAGGGTTCGCTGTAAATAAAAAACAAAGGATATTTTGATTATTACAATCGAAAAGATTTTGCAATTCATTTCCTACCGGTTTTGAAACCTACAGGGTTTCGTAGTTCGTTTTTCTTTTCAATCAACTGACTTGATGTCACAATTTGTGATGTCAAGTTTTTAATTTCATTATCGCTTAATTGAAACATAAAATCTTCGGGGAATCTTTCAATATTTCTTTGTACTGCCTGATTAAGGACTCTTGTTTCTACATCGTACAAGGCAGCGAGGTGAAAATCGAGCATTACTTTAACACCTCTGATGTAATAGATTTGGGAGATGATATTTTCGGATTTTATTAAATCACTCATGCCGGGTTGCTTTAGGAGCCTATCACAATTTGTGATATCATAAAATCAAATATCAAATCGTCTGTCTGTATTTAAAAAGATCCCTGATAAAACTAGAAATAGGCTATGTTGTGTTAATCATTTTAGATTTAGATTTTTACAAGGTACTAATAATTTTGCAAATACCATCCCTAACTCCCCGTATTTCATCTGTTTATAATTAATTTTTAATTGGCAGATGTAGTTCGCCCCGATTTTTTTCGGGGCTCGGTTCATATATCAATATCGTTTTCGCACGGAATGGATGCCATCATCACCGGAATATTCAGCCTTCGGGACCGGTACATGAAAAAGAAGCGACAGAGTAGAGCTTGCGCAACGGTTACTATTGTTATGCACTGGTGGTTCTTGTTTCTGTCTGTACGTCTGTCAATTATTTCCGTCATATTAAACTTGTCGTCACTGTTTCATAGATTTTTTCTGATACTCATATTTACCTTCGCCACCAATCATCATCGTCATTCTCGTCTTCATCATCAAATCCGTAGTTATACGGATTGCCATTTTCATCATCGTAATCCGGATCCAGATGGTAGGGGTAGTATTTCATCCAGTCATTACCATACTTCCTTTTTATGTAGTTGATTTCACACTCAAACTGCATAGCACGATCTTCTTCAGGGCTAAGTTCTTCATCACTGAATCCTGCAAAGAGCTCCTCAAAAAAACGGCACTGGCAATAATCTCCTAAAGAGCATTTTCCATGTTCTGTGCCAGGAGTGCAAAGTTGAAAAAATCCCATGTGCCACTGTTTTACTTTTGCTTCCTGGCAAAAATTGTCACGAATAGTAGCATATTGAACACGGTCGGGTACCTGAGTTTGAAGCACAAATACCCAGTTATAAGCATCAAGCATTTTTTTTAAAGCGTTGAGAAGCCGGCTGACCTGATAGTCAGACAATAATTCGGGAGGCGGTAGCTGAACCTTACTGATGCCCGTCCACTCTTCAAGCATACGGGTTGGGGCCGTATTATCCTCCTCTTCTTCCGACACCCAGTCATGTATGCACAGCTCCTGCTTCACATAAGGCCAGCTTACATTTTCGGTAGCATAAGAAATATCCATTAAAAGCTGTTCTAAATATCTTTCCATACCAGAAAAAGTTGTTATTTGTTTTTCATGTTCTCTACTTTTATCGCTTCCTATTATTCCGCCCCCAACAAACAATCCAGACAAACCACTTTCACTTCCTTATAAGTTAAACCATATAGTTTGAATACCATTTCAGGACAAAACATCAAGTTTAATATTCCATTTAATTGTCATTTTGCCGTGTCGTTGTCTTTTTCCGCTTGTGCATACAGTGAAATAAATATCAAATCGTTTATCTGTATATAAATAAATTCCTGACAAAATCAGAAATATGCTATTTAATATTAATCAATAAGACTTATTTAGATTTAGAATTCTACAAGTTACAAATAATCTGGGAACTAAAGCATAAAAAAAAAAGAATTTGCGTGCAAATTGTGTGCAAATCCTTTTTCTGATCTTCTGAAATCCAGAGAGAATAAACTTTTCGCCCTCCCCTGCCCTACGCTGGAGAGTCTATTTCATGGAACTTGATCGTTCAACATTTGACAGATCATAGACAATATATCCTCTTCAAATAATTGATTTTGTAGAACTGGGGCTAAAAATTACTTTTATCCTCCCCTGAATGTAACCAGTAAAAAAACGGACGTTTTTTATGACAGACTTAGGACAAAATAAACCAGAATGGATGGGTTATGATATCTGATTTTTCAACCTAAAAAATATTTCTTAACATTAAGTAACAATTAGTTTACTTCTATTCGAAAATATATATCCTTTATTAATTCAACCGAAAATTGAAACCATTAATAAGTGTATTAACTTGTAGCCAGATTTTAGAATCTCTTCAATTTTTTCATGTGTTTACCCTGGGATGATCACTCAAGAAAATATTTAAATTTACTAGAAATATGTATCTTTGAGTCAAAAAGATCAAAAATGGAGCATAACCTGATACAAGATAGGATATCACAGACGATCCATGATAAGGATCCTTTAGCAGAAGCTTATCTGTTTGGGTCTCGTGCCCGAGGTAATTCCAGAGTTGATTCAGACTGGGATGTTTTGATTTTAATTGATGATGATAAAGTAACAAATGATATCGAAGATAAGTTTAGAGATGATCTCTATGATATTGAAATAGAGTCTGGTCAGATTATTTCAACATTTATTTATACTAAAGATTATTGGAGAAGCACCTTGAAATATTCTCCATTATATAAAAATGTTAGTAGAGAAGGTATACGTTTATGACTATTGATAATAGAGATGATTACATAAAATACAGGTTTCAAAGAGCTGAGGAATCATTTGAAGAGGCATTGATTCTAGCTGAAAAGGAGAGATGGAATACTGTAATAAACAGATTATATTATTCATGTTTCTATGCAGTAATTTCACTTTTATTGAAAAATGAGATTGATTCACAAACTCATGATGGAGCAAGAACTCAGTTTGGACTTCATTTCATTAAGACCGGGAAAATTGATAAGGTCTATGGAAAACTTTTCACCAAAATGTTTGATTACCGTCAAAAAGGTGATTATGGAGACTTGTTTGATTATGAGGAAAACTTTGTAAAACCCCTGATAGAACAAGTTAAAGAATTTATAGAAGAGATAAGAAAACACATATACTAGAAACCACCTGCCACTATCATGTACTGAATTGTTTTCTTATATATATCTGGTTTATTTTTCTTCATATTTTTTTCCCTGTCATAAATCTTCTGAAAAACACTACAATTGTTATTTTCCGTTTATATAAGGTCGGCATAAACAAGTAAGGATTGAAGTTCTTTGCAATTCTCAAATAATGCCATAAAAAAAAAGAATTTGTGTGCAAATTGTGTGTAAGTTCTTTTTTCTATCTTCTGAAATCCAGTCGGGATGGCGAGATTACGGCCGCTCCTTCGTCACGGCCGTGATCTCGGTTGAGCATGATTCAAACTATGAAACAGACCGGTTTCAGCAGCTTCGCAGCTGAAACACTGGTCTTTTTTATTTTAGCTGCTTATGAAAGCAAGCTTTCAACGCACCTCAAACAAAAAAGACCAACCAGATTCTCTGGCCGGTCTGTTTCATAGTTTGTCGGGATGGCGAGATTTGAACTCGCGACCCCTCGCCCCCCAGACGAGTACTCTAAACCGTGCTGAGCTACATCCCGAAAAATAATCTGTGCAAATATAAAAGTTTTGAGATCAGTGAGCAAAAAAAAATAACACTGACAGAATTGCAAAATTATTATCAATATAAAAAACGGTACAGCTTTTGTAAATCAAATATTCAATTAAAGAAGTACTGTCATAAGCTTTACGAAAAGCCAGGAATGATTGCTTCTCCGCCAGCTGGCGGATCGCAAAATCAGTATACTTATTATGCTTTTATGAAACTAAACATTAACCTTGAAATTATTAAATAACTTTGTTCAACTTTTATTAAAACAAAACTCCCATGGAACTATTTAAATCAATGGATAACCTTAATAACAAAAAAGATCCTCAAAAAGCTAACCTGGTAGAAACTGAACAAGTTAAATGTCTGATCATCGGGTCAGGTCCTGCCGGATATACAGCCGCCATCTATGCTTCCAGGGCAAATCTTAAACCTGTTCTTTATGAAGGACTGCAGCCCGGTGGTCAACTGACAACAACCACCGAAGTAGAAAACTATCCCGGGTACCCTGAAGGAGTTACAGGACCTGTTTTAATGGAAGACCTGAAAAGACAGGCAAAGCGTTTTGGGACTGATGTCCGTTGGGGTATAGCAACTTCAGCAGACCTGTCAAACCATCCGTATAAGATAACCATTGATGATAAAAATATTATTGAAGCAAAGACAGTCATTATTGCTACCGGTGCTTCTGCTAAATATCTTGGTCTTGAAGCCGAAAAGAAATATGCAGGGATGGGTGTTTCGGCTTGTGCAACCTGCGACGGATTTTTCTACAAAGGGAAAGATATTGCTGTTGTTGGAGGCGGTGATACGGCTGCTGAGGAAGCAATTTACCTGGCAGGTCTGTGTAATAAGGTCTATATTATTGTACGAAAAAATTATATGAGAGCATCCAAAACTATGTTAGCTAAAGTAGAAAAGACACCAAATATTGAAATTTTGTATGAGCATAATACAAAAGATCTGTTTGGAGAAGATGGAGTTGAAGGCGCAATACTTATCAAAAAGATGGGTACACCTGACGAGGAAAAAGTGAAAATTAATATTCATGGTTTCTTCCTTGCTATCGGACACCATCCGAATTCTGACATATTTTCAAATTGGCTGGAAAGGGATGATGTTGGATATATTAAAACAATCCCCGGAACATCAAAAACGAATTTACCCGGAGTTTTCGCATGTGGTGATGTTCAGGATCCTCACTACCGACAGGCTATTACTGCTGCAGGATCGGGTTGTATAGCAGCGCTGGATGCCGAGAGATTTCTCAGTTCACTCTAAAATACTAAATATTAAAATTGGTCAGCCGGGAAAATAAATTTATCAATACTCAAGTATCTCTGTTTCGCCCTTCAAAGCCCTGAATGCATTTTCAGCTAAAGCATCAAGCACATCATCTCCGGGATATATATGGACCGGAGCAATTCTTGAAATTCTTTTCGTTATAAAATTTGTTATAACTTTATTATGAGCAAATTTTCCGGTAATAAGTATAGCATCAGGTTTTTCATAAAATACCATATTCATTGCCCCCACACTTTTCGAAACCTGGTATGCCATTGCTTCAATAATAAATATTACTTTCTCATCACCTTTTTCAATCAAAGAATCAATCTCATGACTTCTTGTCTTGTCAAAATAAGCAAACAGTCCACCTTTCCCCCTGATCATTTCATGCATTTCCTCTTCAGAATATTTACCACTAAAACACATCCTTATCATATCTCCCATTGGTAAAGTACCACTTCCAATTGGTGAAAACGGACCATCGCCATCAAACCCCTGGGTAGTATCAACTACTTTACCTTTTTTGTGAGCGCTAACAGTTATTCCACGCGCCAGGTTCACAATAATAAGATTAAGATCCTTGCAAGTGGGACCAAAACCCAGAGATTTTGCATGTTTGCGGGCAACATATTTCTGATTTAAAGCATGAAAAACTGATTTACGTTCAAACAACGGGTGTCCGGAAACACGTGCCAGATCATCAAGCTCATCAACAGTTACCGGATCAGAGACATAAGCCCTGGAACCTTTTATTTCATTTGCAATAGCATTTGCAATTAAACCACCGAGATTAACAGTATCTACACCGCAAAGATTATTCTTCAGGTCTGTGAAAAGTTTTTTATTAACTTCATAAACACCTGCCTTAACAGGTCTGACTAAACCACCCCGGCTAACTACAAAACTGATTTTTTCAATTTCTATATCATTCTCTTTAAGTTCTTTCATGATCAGTTCTTTTCTATATTCATACTGATCAGTTATTATCTGAAAGGATTTCATCTCCTCATCGGTGTGTCTTAGCCGTTTGAGAAAAATTGGTTTCTCCAGTTGGTACACTCCAAACTGAGTAAAATATATTCGCGGGTTAATTGTTAAAACCAGCTTTGATACAAGATTTACATTCGAATTTGACATAAGTTATAAGTTAAATGTTATATGCTTTTAGCTGTTAGCTGTTAGCAAGTTTTCCTTTATACCCTTATACCCTTTACTCCCTTTACTCCCTCTACTCCTTCTACTCCCTTTATTCCCTTCAAAATTAGTAATATTCAATGAAAATCACATATTTCTACGATATTCTCCTCCTATCTCATAAAGCGCCTGTGATATTTGTCCGATGAAACAATATTTCGCGGCTTCAAAAATACCCGGGAAGGTGTTTTGATTAAGGTTTATTGCTCTCTTTAATTTATCAAGCAGACTTACAGATTTTGCTTTATTAATTCTGTGAAGTTCATGTATCAATTCAACTTGTCTCTTTTTCTCTCCTTTTCTCCCTCTCGTCCTTCTAATCCCGTAAAATGCTCCTTGAGATCACAATCTTCTGTATTTCTGAGGTTCCCTCATATATCTGTGTCAATTTTGCTTCCCTCATAAGACGTTCAACATGATATTCCTTACAATATCCATATCCTCCGTGTATCTGAACAGCCTCGGTAGTAACGCGCATAGCTGTTTCGGAAGCATACAGTTTGGCCATGGCACTGGCAGTACCAAACGGTTTTCCCTCGTCTTCAAGCCAGGCAGCTTTAAGGCAAAGTAACCGTGATACTTCTATATCAGTGGCCATATCTGCCAGTTTAAACGCAATAGCCTGATGATTACATATTTCCGTTCCGAATGCTTTACGTTCCCTGGAATACTGAACAGACCTTTCGTATGCACCTGAAGCTATACCGAGAGCTTGAGCTGCAATACCTATCCGTCCAACTTCAAGTGTTTTCATAGCCATCTTAAACCCGAAGCCATCTTCTCCCAATCTGTTTTCTTTAGGCACTTTAACATCAGTAAACATAATAGAATGGGTATCTGAACTTCGCATACCCATTTTGTTTTCATGCTGACCCAAAGAAATTCCTTTAGTATCTTTTTCAACAATAAAGGCATTAATCCCTTTGTGTTTTTTTTCCGGATGTGTTTGGGCAATAACCACATAAGTTGATGCTGAACTAGCACAAGTAGTCCAGTTTTTAGTACCATTCAGAAGATAATAATCACCCTTATCTTCAGCAATTGTTCGTTGCATAGTTGCATCCGAGCCAGCTTCAGGTTCAGACAATGCAAAAGCACCGATCACATCTCCTCTTGCGAGAGGTTTCAGGTATTTCTCTTTTTGTTCCTCAGTACCATAAGTTTCAATTCCCCAGCATACAAGAGAATTGTTAACTGAAATAATCACACCAAGAGATGAATCCACTTTAGATATCTCCTCCATGGCTAAAACATACGATACAGTATCCATTCCACCTCCATCGTATTTTGGATCAACCGTTATTCCCAGGAACCCAAGTTTAGCCAGGTTCTTTACATGCTGCGTAGGAAATTCGGCTTTTTCATCCCGTTCTATTACATCTTTAATAAGTTCACGCTGCGCATAATCCCTGGCAGCTTGCCTGATCATTAATTGTTCTTCTGTGTATTGAAAGTCCATGTTTTATAGTTTATTAAAATAATTATTAATAGGTCCGTATGCATGGAAAAATCCACGCTTTAGAATAGTATTTACATCTTTATCACTGAATGCTACCTTATCTGATACAAGCTTTTCTGCAATTTCTTTAGAATTCTTCCCATATTCCATAGCCAGCTTAGCTCCCGGACTATCCGTTTCTGATAATTCAACAAAATAATCTTCTAACTTTTTACCTTTTTCAGGATCTTTAATTATCTCTTTCCATACAGGCATATATGAAGGTGTTGAACCAAGTTTTGCCATTGCTTGTTCTTTCAAACCGGAAACCGGTGTATAACTTCTACTCTCAGGGTTATAAACCCCGGTTATTTTGCCACCATCATACATAAAAAAGCCATTTTTCTGCGAACCATCAGGGTTTTGTCCGCCTTTTGCACCGAGTTCCATTAGTTTGTCCAGCAGTGGACTACTGATCGTTTCTTCTTTAATCCTGTTATTCATTACATTCATAATGAGTCTGACAACATCTATCCCTACATAATCAATAAGCTGGAAAATTCCCATTGGTCGTACCAAAAACCTGCTGCTAATATTATTAACCATATAAACAGCCAGGGGAAAAGAATTCTCTCCGGATAATTTTTCAACTTGCTTAATACCAAACAAGGAATCACGAATAAAATGGCCATTACCGATAAAACCTGCAATATCGTTAGCAGGCACCATTATCTTTCCCATATGTTCAATCAGCTGCCGAGCAAAATCTTTCAAACCCGAAACAGTATTTTCCGACTCAATAACTTCAACAAGTTTTTGAATAGCCGGTGGATTATAGAAATGAAATCCGATAATCCGTCCATAAAGTCCGGCAGCTTCATCAAGCTCCCCAATTGGAATAGATGACGTATTTGTAAGATACCATACATACCCGGGGTTATAATTCTCAATTTCAGCTAATAATTTAATTTTCAAACCCTTATCTTCGCTAACTGCTTCAAACACAGTATCAACATCCCTCAATGATCCTAAAAATGTAACAGGTTTAATTAACTTTATTACATCAGATACATATTTTTCGAGCAGATCTTCTTCAGTCATTTCCTGGTCATTGCCAGAATAAAAACCTTTCACCTGATCAAAATTTCTTTCCCCGTTCTTTCTTACCTGTTTTTCTATATACTTCATTACTCCCTTTAATCCTTCTTCGGAAACATCCATTGCATAAAGGGTTAAATCAATATCCGGATCATCCTGTTGGAATTTAATTTTAGCCATCTCAATGGCAGTTAACAATAATATGCCACTACCCATTTTACCAGCTGCCCCAAGAACAGCTACTTTTTTAAATTGGTTTTCGTAAGCCATTTCTTTTTATGTGTTATTAACGTTATTATTAGTTATTTATGTATCAAACTTACGTTAAGTATTAATTCCAGTAATCTTACTCTCCATGAATTGCTATTTTAAATCTATCCCTTCTTCTCTCCTTACCTTAGCCTTAGCCTTAGCCTTAGCCTAATCCAATTACCATTCAGGTTTTCTCTTTTCAAGAAATGCTTTCATTCCTTCTGTACCTTCATTGCCAAACAACGAGCCAAATTCGCGACTTTCAAGCCTGGTAGCTCTAGCAAAGTCAAGGTTTAATCCAATATGCGCCACCTTTTTAATTAAAGATACTGAATGAGGTCCTTTTGAAAGTATTCTTTCAGCCAATTTATATACTTCATCCATAAGCTGCTCCGGTTCAGTGACTTTTTGAACCAGGCCAATTCTTAAAGCTTCATCTGCAGAAATCTGATCGGCGGTTAGCAGCAAATTAAGTGCATTACCCAGACCCACAAGACGAGGTAACCGCTGTGTTCCTCCAAAACCCGGGATCAGACCAAGACTTACTTCCGGCTGACCAAATTTTGCCTTGTTACTTGCAACCCGGATATCACAAGCCATTGCTAATTCACAACCACCACCCAGTGCATACCCGTTAACTGCAGCAATAACCGGAACCTTTAGTTTTTCCAGTCCATGAAAAACATCTTGCCCCCGCGAAGAGAATTTTTCTGCCTTAGATTTATCCATACTAACCATTTCTGCAATATCAGCCCCGGCAACAAACGCCTTCCCTTCACCGGTAATAACCAGTATTTTTATTTCATTATCTTCCCTGATATTATCGAGCAATAGCTCCATATCACTAAAGAAATCATTATTTAATGCATTTAAGGCTTCTGGCCGGTTCATTGTAATGGTGGCAATATTATTCCTGACCTCAAATTTTATGGTTTTTATTTCATCCATGATAAATTATGTTTGAATGATAAAGAGAAAAAAGGAAATTGAACGAGTTGATAAACATTTAAGAATCAATATTAAAACAAAAGATATGCATAACGACATTAGTATAAATGTAAATAATTATTACTGATATTTCAAATGTTCGAATGATTATATTACAGTTTAGTGTTGTAAAAACTATATTTGTAAGAAAAATCCAGGATTAATAAAAGAACATAGCTATGCGATTATTAACCAGTCTCCTGATACTAACATTTATCACTTATTGTGTTTATCCACAGCGCACACCTACTGATAAAATGTTTACAGTTGTTTTTTATAATGTTGAGAATCTGTTTGATACCGAGAATGATCCTGATACCGAAGACGATGAGTTTACACCAGAAGGCAATAAAAAATGGAATAGTGAAAAGTACTTAAAAAAACTAAAGGACCTGTCCACTGTTTTTCACTCAATAAATTCCAGGGAATTACCGGAGATTATCGGACTATGCGAAGTCGAAAACAAGAAGGTTCTTGAAGACCTGATATCCACCGGTAAACTAAAGAAAGGAAACTACGAAATTGTTCATGAAAATAGTGAGGATAAACGCGGAATTGATGTAGCACTACTATACCGCAAAGATGAATTCCAATATCTCGCTCATAGATCAATTCCTGTGCATTTCAAATTTGACACTGCATCGCAGGTAAGAAACATTCTTTATGTTAAAGGAAAAACCGGGAAAAATGAAATATTCCATTTTTTTGTGAATCACTGGAAATCAAGATCAGGAGGACAACAAGTCACGGAACCAAAACGAATATATACTGCAGTGACTCTGAGAAAAGTTGTGGATTCTATTTTTAATTTTGAGCCGGAAGCGAAAATTATTATTATGGGCGACTTTAATGATGAACCTACCAATATGAGTTTGCACTCCATTCTTCAAGCTAATAATAAGCAGAAAAATGTCAATCCACGTGAACTTTACAATTTAATGTACAATAATCATAACCTGAATAATATTGGTACATACAGTTACAAGGGGAACTGGAATATGCTTGACCAGATAATCGTTTCACAAAAAGTAATAAGCGACAAGAAAAACTATCATTGTAATTATTTATCCGGAACTATTTACCAGGATAAATGGATGATGTATGATAATCCAAAAGTTGGAATGCTTACTCCGAATATTACATACGGAGGTGATATGTATTTTGGAGGAGTTAGTGATCATCTTCCGGTATTTGTTGTTTTGAGAAAAGAGTGAAGGAAACATGCAATTTGAATTAATTTCTGATTATTCACCCACCGGTGATCAACCTCAGGCTATTGCAGATCTGGTTGATGACTTACGCAGCGGTACCAAATTCCAAACTCTTCTTGGGGTTACAGGATCAGGAAAAACATTCACTATTGCAAACGTAATTGAGCAAATTCAGCGCCCGGTGCTGGTGCTTAGTCATAATAAAACCCTTGCGGCACAACTTTACGGAGAATTCCGCCAGTTCTTCCCCAACAGTGCAGTTGAATATTTTGTATCCTACTATGATTATTACCAGCCGGAAGCATACCTGCCTGTTACCGATACATACATTGAAAAAGATCTGTCAATAAATGATGAAATAGAAAAGCTAAGACTCAGTACAACCTCATCACTCCTTTCGGGGCGAAAAGATGTTATTGTTATATCGTCGGTTTCCTGTTTATATGGAATTGGGAACCCTGAAGATTTTCACAGTAATACCATTTGGATAAACAAAAGTGATAAGACCAGCCGTAATGCTCTTCTAAGGAAACTGGTTGACAGTCTTTATTCCAGGAATGAGATTGACTTTCAGCGTGGAACATTCAGGGTTCAGGGTGATACAGTCGATATTTTTGTTGCTTATGGCGATCATGCAATACGTATTGTTTTTTGGGGAAATGAAATTGAAGAAATTGAAACCATTGATCCGGTAAATGGAAATACTATTGAAGTACTCGATCAGGTGGTCATCTATCCTGCAAATATTTTTGTCACAACGAAAGAGAGGATGCAAAAAGCAATCAGCCAAATCGAAAAAGATATGTCTGATCATGTCCAATATTTTAATGATATTGGCAAAGAATTTGAGGCTAAAAGACTCCGGCAAAAAGTTAGTTATGATCTTGAAATGATAAGAGAGATGGGATACTGCAGTGGTATTGAAAACTATTCAAGGTATTTTGACGGCCGTAATCCGGGTACCCGGCCTTTCTGCCTTTTGGATTATTTTCCCGATGATTTTGTAACAATTATTGATGAAAGTCATGTTACAATACCCCAGGTAAGGGCTATGCATGGAGGAGACCATTCAAGAAAACAAACTCTTGTTGAATATGGATTCAGGTTACCCGCGTCACTGGATAACCGGCCACTCAGGCTCGATGAGTTTGAGGGATTAACCGGGCAGACAATTTTTATGAGTGCCACACCGGCAGATTATGAACTTCAGAAAAGCGAAGGAGTTATTGTTGACCAGGTAATACGACCGACCGGATTACTGGATCCGCCTATTGATGTACGTCCCAGTCTTAACCAAATCGATAACCTTATATCTGAGATCAACAAGCGTATTGAAACAAAAGAGCGGGTTCTTATTACAACTCTTACCAAGCGAATGGCTGAAGAATTAACAGACTACCTTTTGAAACTTTCAATTAAATGTCAATATATCCATTCTGATATTGATACACTTGAAAGAGTTGAGATTATGGAAAACCTCAGGTATGGAAGGATAGATGTTATTGTAGGTGTAAACCTTCTACGTGAAGGACTGGATCTGCCTGAAGTATCTCTTGTTGCTATCCTTGATGCTGATAAAGAAGGGTTCCTGAGATCAGAACGATCACTTACCCAAACTGCCGGCAGAGCAGCCCGCAATATTAATGGAAAAGTAATAATGTACGCTGATAAGATCACCGGGTCTATGCAGAAAACTATTGATGAAACAAACAGAAGAAGAGAGAAACAATTATCATACAATGAAGAAATGGGTATAACACCCACGCAAATCGTAAAAGCATCCAAATCATTTATGGGTGATATCCCCGGGAAAAAAGCGGGTGAAAAATTCTATGCCGGTCCCCGGATAAAGGATATTGCTGCCGATCCAATAGTGAAATATATGAACGAAAAAGCTCTGAAAAAAGCTATTGAAAAGAGTAAGCAAAATATGGAAAAAGCTGCTGAAGAACTGGACTTTATCAAAGCAGCAGGCTACAGAGATGAGATGTATGAATTGGAAAAAATGCTAGAGTCTAAGCAATAAAAAGAAAACAGTTTTGTGTTACAATGTGAAGAACAACTGGTTACTGGTTACTGGTTACTGGTCTTTGAACCTTGAATTCTTCATTCTTCCTTACTCACCTTACTCAACTTTTTCTTTTCTTCCCTCTTCACTTTCAACTTTCAACTTTCAATTTTTCTTCCTCTCCTTACTACCCAAGATATGTTTTTAGCAGCTTACTTCTTGAAGTATGCCGTAATCTTCTAATTGCTTTTTCCTTAATTTGCCGCACACGTTCCCGTGTAAGGCCAAACCTCTCTCCTATTTCTTCAAGTGTCATTTCCTGTATTCCTATTCCAAAAAATAACCTTATAATATCACGTTCCCGCTCAGTGAGAGTTGCCAGGGAACGGTTAATTTCCTTTACAAGCGATTCACTTAATAATGATTTATCTGCCTTTGGAGAATCGTTATTTGGAAGAACATCAAGCAAACTGTTGTCTTCTCCCTCAATAAATGGAGCATCCATAGAAATATGTCTTCCTGATACTTTAAGTGTATCAGTAACTTTTTCTCTTGGCAGTTCCAAAGATTCAGCCAGCTCTTCAGGTGACGGCTTTCTTTCATACTCCTGTTCAAACTTTGAAAATGCTTTATTTATTTTGTTCAGAGATCCAACTTGATTTAATGGCAGTCTGACTATCCGTGATTGCTCGGCTAATGCCTGCAGTATGGATTGTCTGATCCACCAAACAGCATAAGAAATAAATTTGAACCCCCTGGTTTCATCAAATTTTTCTGCTGCTTTAATCAGACCAAGATTCCCTTCATTAATTAAATCAGGAAGACTAAGCCCTTGATTCTGGTATTGTTTAGCAACAGAAACAACAAACCTGAGATTGGCTCGTGTCAACTTCTCAAGTGCATCTCTATCTCCTTTTTTGATTCGCTGAGCCAGTTCAACTTCTTCTTCAACCGAAATAAGTTCCTCTTTACCAATTTCTTGCAAATACTTATCTAATGAAGCACTTTCTCTGTTTGTAATCGATTTGGTTATCTTTAATTGTCTCATTTTCCCTCCTTAACGAAAATTTTTGCAAATGTATGCCTTTTTATCTAACCAGTCAAGGCTAAACTAAAAACATTTTTTTTAATATTTTTTCCTTCCATTCTTCCACTCTTCAATTCTTCCCATTATTCCATTATTCCATTATTCCATCTTTCCACTATTCCATCTAATCCCTCTATCCCCTCTATTCCCTCTATCCCCTTTAATCCCTCTATTCCCTCTATTCCCTCTAATCCATTCTTCCCTTAATTTCTGAATTTATAACTAAAAAATGTGCCATTTGGCTGGACACCTTCTATTGAATACAGCGCCCTTCCTCCTCCAAGATTGTTTTTTATATCATCAACCTTATCAACTTTTTTATCATTTATACCGGTAATAATATATCCTTTTCTTAACCCCAGTTCCTTAAGCGGTCCATTACCAACATCAACAATCTTTACACCACCGCTAATTCTGTATCTATCAATTACATCTTTATCTAATTCTTCAAACTTTGCACCAAGAACCAGATCAGCAGATCGTATAATACCGGTATTACCTTGCATATTACGTAAAACAACATCAAATTGTTTTGTTTTACCCTTCCTTTTTATAATAATTTTTACTTTTTCTTTTGGCCGGAATTTCGCTATCTTTTCCTGTAATTCAGCAGTAGAATTTACTTTTAATGCGTTTATACTTATTATTATATCACCAACCTCAATACCAGCCTCAATTGCAGCACCATTCTCACGTAAACCATTAATATATACCCCTTCAATCTTGTCCAGTTTCTTTTCTTTCACCAGTTCATCAGTTACATCCTGAATTGTAACCCCAAGTATAGCCCTCTGTACTTCTCCGAATTCTTTCAGATCTTCAATAACCTTCTTTACAATTGTAACAGGAATTGCAAATGAATTTCCCGCATATCCTCCATTCGGTGAAATAATTGCAGCATTTATCCCTACCAGTTCGCCTTTTGTATTTACAAGTGCTCCACCACTATTACCCCTGTTTAGAGCTGCATCAGTTTGTATGAAGGATTCGATCCTGAACTCATCATCAGGAAGTATGCCCAGGTTTCTGCCTTTGGCACTAACTATCCCTGCTGTAACGGTTGATGTTAAATTAAACGGGTTTCCTACAGCCAGAACCCATTCTCCAAGCCGAAGTTCATCTGAATTTCCATATGGTACAAATATCAGATCCTTTGCCTTTATTTTTAATAAAGCAAGATCAGTACTGGGATCAGCTCCGACTACCACAGCTTCAAAAGTCCGTTTATCATTTAATACAACTTCAATCTCATCAGAATTTTCAATCACATGGTTATTGGTAATAATATAACCATCGGAGGAGGTAATTACCCCGGAGCCAAAACCAAGCATGGGTTGTGGATTCCTGTAATATTGATCACCATAGAAGAATTCATATAATGGGTTACGTAGGTGTCTTGTCTGTTCTGTAACCGTTTTAACATGTACAACAGCATGTACTGTACGCTCAGCCGCGTATGTAAAATCCAGATTTTTACCTTCAAAATTGGCAGGTAAATTGGTAAACTTTACTAATTCCCGATTAGTAAAACCATTGTCAGACTTAATTTCCGGCTTTTCGAATAAAAGAATGTATGCAAATAATGCAATCATTCCCCCAACAATAGCTATTAGTATTGAACCAAATATTCTCTTTCCATTCATATCAGTTATTTTTTTTTATTTAACAAATGAACTACCTCGCAGCAAGCTGTTGAGGTAGCAAAATATAATTTTCTTTTTTTTAGATGCAAGAAGCATCGTATTAACTCATTTATCCCGATACGCTACACTATCGGGATTTGTTCAACTTACAAATTTCAATTCACTGTGTTTTTGAAATTTGAGTTTCACAAATAAAAATACTTAAAATCATCATTTTTTTAACAAATTCTATGCCTGTTATTTAAGTTTCTTAACTTTACAATTCATAAAACGTACTGACTAATCGGTTGTTGCACCAATTATCACATTTAACATAATTTAACTTACTTGGGCATGACACTGACATTTGAAAAATATCAAGGAGCCGGGAATGATTTCATAATTATTGATAACAGGAAAAATATCCTGAAACCCGGGGACAGAAAAAGAATTAAACAGCTTTGCGACAGAAGATTTGGTGTTGGAGCTGATGGTCTTATGATGCTTTATGATCATAAGGAGGTTGATTTCGAAATGAAGTATTTCAATTCTGATGGATATGAAGGAACTATGTGTGGCAATGGTGGTCGTTGTATTGTAATGTTTGCAAAAAAACTAAAGCTAATAGAGCAAAATGCCCGGTTTATGACAAATGACGGAGTCCACACTGCAGAAATAACAGACACAACTGTCAGACTTAGAATGAAAGATGTTAATACTATAAGGAAATCAGGGGATAGCTATTTAGTTGATACCGGATCACCTCATTATATTACTTTCAGAGATGATATAGATAATATCGATGTATATAATGAAGGCAGGAAACTGAGGAATAATCAAAAATTTAAACCTCATGGAACTAATGTGGATTTTGTAAAGGTTCAAAAAGATGGCTTATCGGTGAGAACGTATGAGCGTGGTGTCGAGAATGAAACTATGTCATGCGGAACAGGAGCTGTTGCTGCTGCCATTGTATCGGTTTATAGCGGACAAATCGACAGTGATAATGTTTCTGTTAAAACATGGGGAGGAATCCTGAACGTGAGTTTCAGGACAACCGACAAAAGTTTTTTTTCAGACATTATACTTGAAGGACCAGCTGTTTTTGTATTTGAAGGAGAGATTAAGTTATAAGTTAAAAGAGTTTCGGGTTAACTTGAAACATGTAACATGGATGTTCTTTTTGGCAGATCAGGCATCAATATTGGCATATTTAGCATGACTTTCAATAAAGGCACGCCGTGGAGGAACCTCATCGCCCATTAGCACAGAGAATATCCGGTCAGCATCTGCAGCACTGGCAATCGTTACCTGACGAAGAGTTCTGTGTTCCGGATCCATAGTAGTATCCCAGAGTTGATGGGCATTCATTTCACCCAAACCTTTGTACCGCTGAATATTTACAGCACTTTCTTTGCCTTGTCCAAATTCCTTCACAACTCTTTTTCTCTCCTCTTCAGACCAGCAATATCTTTCTTCTTTCCCTCTTTTTATAAGATATAACGGAGGGGTTGCTATATAGAGGTATCCCTGCTTAATAAGGTCCAGCATATACCTGAAAAAGAAGGTCATAATAAGAGTAGTTATATGACTTCCATCAATATCGGCATCAGTCATAATTATGATTTTATGATATCTTAAACCGTCAAGGTTAAGCGCTAAACTATCCTCTTCTGTTCCGATAGTAACACCAAGAGCAGTGAACATGTTTCTAATCTCTTCATTATCAAACACCTTATTCTGCATTGCCTTCTCAACATTAAGTATCTTACCCTTTAACGGTAAAATAGCTTGAAATTTCCTGTCCCTTCCCTGTTTTGCCGTACCACCGGCTGAATCACCCTCAACAAGATATATCTCACTATTTGCCGGATCCTTGTCAGCACAGTCAGCTAGTTTCCCGGGCAAACCGGCACCTGACAGTACTGATTTTCGCTGAACCAGTTCCCTTGCCTTTCTTGCAGCGTGTCGTGCTGTAGCAGCAAGTACTACTTTTTGAACTATAATCCTGGCATCCTTGGGATTCTCCTCAAGATAATTTGTAAGCAGTTCACTAACAGACTGATCAACAGCACCCATAACTTCAGAATTACCTAACTTGGTTTTAGTCTGCCCCTCAAACTGAGGTTCCTGTACCTTACATGAGATAATAGCAGTAAGTCCTTCACGAAAGTCATCACCGGAAATATCAAATTTAAGCTTGGCAAGCATTCCGGATTTTTCAGCATAAGATTTAAGAGTTCGCGTTAATCCCCGTCTGAAACCTGCCAGATGAGTACCCCCTTCAATTGTATTTATATTGTTAACATACGAATGGATATTTTCAGTATAAGAAGTATTGTACTGCAGAGCAATCTCAACAGGTATATCATTTTTAGTTGTTTCAATCTGAATACAATCCTGGGTCAGCGGTTCCCTTGATTCATCAAGAAAATTCACAAATTCCTTCAATCCTTCTTCAGAGTAAAATTCTTCTTTCCTTATCCCCCCGTTTCCATTACTATTATCATTTCCGTTCTCATTACCGTTCTCATACGAATTCCTCAAATCAGCAATCGATAAACGTATGCCTTTATTCAGAAAAGCCAGCTCACGAAGCCGGGCGGAGAGTATCTCAAAATTAAATGAAGTGGTAGTAAATATTGTATTATCAGGCGTGAACGTTATTATCGTACCTGTAATATCGGTATTACCGGTTTTTCTGACATCTGCTAATGGTTTCCCTCTTTCATATTCCTGGATATACACTTTTCCGTCACGATGTATTTCAGCCTTCAAAATCGAAGATAAAGCATTAACACAAGAAACACCCACTCCATGAAGTCCGCCCGATACCTTATAAGAATCTTTATCAAATTTCCCTCCTGCATGAAGCATTGTCATTACCACTTCAAGAGCCGATTTCCCCTCTTTCTCATGAATATCTACAGGTATACCACGGCCATCATCCAGAACAGTAACAGATCCATCTTCGTTAAGTGAAACTTCAATATTACTGCAATACCCTGCCAGTGCTTCATCAATCGAATTATCAAGCACTTCATGTACAAGGTGATGTAAACCTTTAACACTTATATCACCAATAAACATTGCAGGACGTTTCCGTACCGCTTCAAGCCCTTCAAGGACTTGTATATTCTCTGCTAAATATTCTTCTTTAGAGTTATTTTTTTTCAATTCCATTTTTTCATTATAATGCATTATTCAACAAAATCCCAAAACCTTATGAGGTTTTCATATACGTCTCATTTACAATAAATTACCAAGATTAAATAATCAACTGCGTTTTCTTATCTATATCATCAATAATAGTGAAGTCATTTTAATTAATCAGGGATAATAACAAAATTACTATTTAAATGATTATCAAACAATTACAAGCTTATCCCTGTTTTTTTTTTTGATTCACCAAATATAACAAATTTCAATGATTTTAAGGTTATTAAAAACAATAAAAATCGTGTTTTTTCTACAACGAATAAGTAATCCCTCCCATTACCATAAATCCCTGACCAGGGTACTGGTTCCATTTCTGATACCTTGAAGAGGTTAGATTATAAAACCTGAAGAAAGCAGATAAGATTTTTGTGTATCTGTATTCAATTCCAAAGTTAATATCGATTATACCGTCAAGAGTGAATTCATTAGCCCCGGAGCTGTCATAGGATTTAATATATCTTTTACCTGAACCAATAATATCAACATTGACCAGAATTTTATCCCGGAGATTATACCTTGTAGAAACAGTTAAGTCCCAGGCAGGTTTATGCCATGGTCTGTTCTGATTTGTCATCGTGTATTTATAGTAACTTCCGCTTAAAAACAGAGACAGGTGATCTACCGGGCGAGCTAAAATTTCACCATGTATTGTTGTGAGCTGTACATCATCATACTCAGTATAAAATTGATTACCAAGAATATCTGAAGTATCATTCACATAGAAATACATATCATTAACCAGTTTGTAAGAGACTTTCAGTTTATATGATGATAAGGAATTTATACTCCCATTCAATCCCCCGTACATATTAAGTTTGTGATTACTGTTTCTTACTTGTACCCCGGATTTTACCCAGGGGTTTTCCCACGCAATTTTTTGAAAATTATTTACTTCCAGATTACCTGAAATACCGATATAAGCACTGAGTATGTTATCAACTACAGTAATTTGTAAAAGGGCATCCGGATAAAAATGTGTTGATGTCTTATCATCATTAACATCAAAAACAGCATCCACACCGGCTTTAAGCCTCCATTCACTGGTCTTTTTCTTAAACCATGGGCTTAACCCGATAATACTATTTTTACTTGTTAATAAATCTCCGGTTTCATCAATATAGTTATAAGAAAAATCAACACCAAACAAAATATTTTCCCGCAACAGGCTGAACTCACCGTAAGTAAAAACATTGTTTTCAGTATAATTGAATTTATCGGCAAAATAGTTATACTTCACCTGAATATTATAGTTTAAATGATTTGAATCAATATAACTGGAACGATAAGCAAGCTGAGCGTTGAGTTTCAGAAAATTTTGTTTAATAGCTTCTTTTTCAAGTGCTGTATCAACCAGAGCTGTATTATATCCGTAATAATAAACCGATCGATTATCCATACCTGCACTTCCTGACAGAATAGAATTATCCCAAATCCTTTTGCCATATAAATCAAACTCCTCATTTCCGTAACCAGCAAAAACTTTCTCATCATTTTCGAGCTTTACTTTACAACTTGATGAAATATACCTCGCGTAAGCCCCCAGGGAATATTCCTTTGATCTTTTTTTGTTTATACTAAGCTCAGCCAACGGAGTAAGAGAATTTCCAAGTCCCATTTTCAGGCAGGTTCCATATAATTTAGTTAACGGATCATCTAACAACTTTGCAGCTTTAATTGGCCGGATACTGTATTCAGCACTATATGGTTTAGGAGATATCTTATAAATAAAATCAGGGGATAATTGCATAGTATCTTTAAGCGAAGGAAGAAGGTTTATTTTGAATGCATCAAATAATGTAGGAGCATAAGGCTGTACAACCCTTACCTCCTTCCTGATCATTTCCTGAGAATAACC
>JAUXED010000094.1 GCA_030618105.1 Bacteroidota bacterium
CGTTAGCCAAAATTAAAAAAATGATTAAAATTAAATTTATTATAGTTTTTTGTTTAATTGTTACATTACAATTTAACTTACTTGGACAAACAGAAATAATCATATACAGAGATTCTGTAATTAATACTGTTAATCCTTATTTATTTGGTTGTGGGGATGAAATAAATGAAGCCCTGGCTCATAATGAGTTGGATAGCTTAGTTACTCTAATAGGTATAAAACTCTTTCGAATGGGGGGTATCACAACAGAATACTACGATTGGGAAGGTGATAATTTCAATGGTGTGACCTATTTTGATTTGGATGTCCTTCAGAATATTGTAACAGCAAACAGTAACTTCGGTATTGACAGTCTGTTACAGTTCTGCGAACACACAGGAATGGAACCTGTGATTACGGTAGGATTCCAAATAAATGACCCGGCTAAAGTTGCACGTTTGGTTGAATATTGCAACGGTAGTAATAGTTCACCCATGGGAGCAATAAGGGCTCAAAGGGGACATCCGGATCCTTATAATGTCATCTATTGGTGTATCGGAAATGAAGTGTTTCTGTCAGGAGTAAAATTACCTATGCCTTGGGGAGATTGGACAATGTATCGGCATTTTAACATTCCATTTGATTTGTGGATAATGGAAGACAGCAGCTTTGTAACGCCACAGGAATATGCTTCACTTGTTGGTGTATTTATTGATTCTATGCGCTTCCATTCACCCATTCCTGTCAAAATTGGTGTAGGCTGGGATAACTCACCATATTTTGCCGCAGCTTTAGAAAGCAACAATACTGAATTAGATTGGGTTGATGTTCATTACTATCCTTGTAGCAACGGTGAAGCAGACATTGATGGATTGGAGAAATGTCTTGCTGTTTTAGATACTGGTGGAACTTTTTTCGAAACAATGCCTGGCTTTCAAGAATGGTATAGTAATGTGCTTGATAGCATAGTTATACATAGTGGCGGAAACAATTTACCTGCTTACATTTTTGAGTTCAATGCAGGTAGTTTACAAAGTTATAATACATGGTGGGAAAAGTATCTGAAAGGAATTTTTTTAGCTGATGTGTGGGGGCATTTTGCTGTAGCAGGTGTGCCGGCTGCAGCAGTTTACAGTATTTATGATGAAGACACTGCTTCTGTTTACTCCATTTTTGAAACAAAAAATAATATGCTCTCAATGAAAACAGAATCATGGGTGCTAAAGGCATATAATGATTTTTTTGGCGATACATTGATTAAAGCAAATTCAAACACATTTGGGTTAAATGCGTATTCTAGTCTGTCTAATGACACTCTTGTAACATTCATCGTGAACAAAAGCCTTGATTCTGCATATAGCACTACAATAACCCTTGACGGATTTGTTTCAAGCGGAGAAATGAAAGTTTGGGATATTACTAACGATACAACTTTAGAAGCTCCATATAACGGCACTAAAGGGATTATTTATAGAGGCAGTTTTAATGGCGATTCTACTATTTTCGCTTATACTTTTCCCAAAACGTCTTTAACGATTTTAAAAATACCTCCAAAGGATTCATCTACTGGAAGTATAAGAAAAAATGAAATAGATTCCCCACTGATGAAAATTTTACAGGTTTACCCCAATCCGTTCAGCAATTCAACTACTATTGCTTTCAGTATGTCAGGGAATTCACAAGTCAATATTGACATTTATAATATTCTAGGAAAATTAGTTAAAAAATTGGCTAATAATTATTTCAATGAGGGCGAGCATACATTAATTTGGGAAGGTCGAAGCGAAATGGATATTCAAATGCCAGAAGGAATATATTTGATAAAATTTCAAACAATGGATTGCGTGCAAACAAAACAAATAATATTATTAAGATAAGGAAGTATAATCAAGATAAGGAAAATCAGGAATCATGTATAAAATTAAAACAAGTAGGTGTAATTACGGTAGCAACCAGTAACCAGCAACGAAATATAAAACAAAGATCGTACCTTAGCCTAAAAGAAAACTTTTTATGCATCCGGGATTTAAAAAGGACCTTCAATTCTATAAGTTCAGCTTGTACGGTTTCCTCAAGAACTTACGCTTCTTTGAACCATTTCTCTATCTGTTCTTTCTTGAGCAAGGTTTGAATTTCCTGCAGATTGGTGCCTTAATCACGATAAGGGAAATAACAAGGAATTTTTGGGAGATACCTGCCGGTGTTCTCGCTGACTCTTTTGGCCGAAGGAGGATTATGATAATGGCTTTTTCCTTTTACATTATCTCATTTTTTGTGTTTTATATTTCTGTTAATTATTGGCTTTTTATTGTTGCAATGTTTTGCTATTCATTCGGGGATGCTTTCCGTACCGGTACCCACAAAGCCATGATATTTACCTACCTGAAAAACAAAAATTGGGAGGATCAGAAAGTGTGGTACTACGGTTATACCCGTTCAGCATCCCAGTTCGGTTCGGCAATTTCCTCACTGCTGGCAGCATTTATCGTTTTCTATTCGGGAAGTTACCGGTATGTTTTTCTTTTTTCAACAATTCCATATGTTCTCGATCTTTTGCTTATGTTCTCATATCCCCGTGAGCTTGATGGCAGGATAAGAAAAACAGACTTTTCCATGATCCGGGAAAATTTCAGATCAATTATCAAAGAAACAATGCAATCTTTCCATGAGTTACGGGTTTTTCGAACACTTACAAATACTGCGCTGTTCAGCGGCTATTTCAGTGCAATGAAAGATTATCTTCAACCAATAATCCTGGGACTGGTAATGACTCTGCCTGTACTTTTCTCATGGAACAGAGAACAATCTACAGCGGTAATGATAGGTCTGGTCTATTTTATTCTCTATATTCTCAGTGCAATAACTTCCCGGAATTCAGGAAGGATTGCCGGTAAATTCAGCGGGCTTTTTAGTCTTCTGAATCTGAGTCTGATTGCAGGGTTATTTATTGGTATGTCAGGTGGATGTTTTTATATCATAGAAACACCTTTCTGGATTATTATGTCAATTATCTTTTTTGTTACAGTTCATCTGACCGAAAACCTCAGAAAACCGGTAGGGGTTTCCTATATTGCCGATCAGTTTAAGGAAGATATTCTTGCTACGGTTCTTAGCGCCGAATCACAGGTTAAAAGTCTGTATGCCGCACTTATTGCACCTGTTATCGGGTTTATGGCTGACAGTTTCGGATTAGGGTGGGGACTGGCAATTACTTCCTGCCTGTTATTATTTGTAACTCCGTTTATTATGATTGGGAAGGAAAAGAGGGGAAGAAGGGAATAGAGGGAATAGAGGGAATAGAGGGAATAGAGGGAATAGAGGGAATAGAGGGAATAGAGGGAAACCTTATCACCTCACTGCAACTTATTTAGTTTTCCTATCTTTATCCTCCCAAAGTTAATTTGAAAATTATTATGTCACAGGATATGTATGCAGGAGTTATTACTGAAAAATTATCACTAAAGGAGTACCAGGTTAGGAATACATTGAAACTTCTTGATGAGGGTGCTACAATTCCATTTATAAGTCGTTACCGGAAGGAAGCAACCGGAAGCCTGGATGAACTTCAAATTGCTGAAATTCAGCATGAACAAAAAAGACTTAAGGGGCTTGATGATCGAAGGGAAACAATACTAAAATCAATCGATGAACAGGAGAAGCTTACTCCCGAATTGAAAGAGAAAATTGAAGATGCTACCTCTCTTCCCGAACTTGAAGACCTTTACCTTCCATACAAACCGAAACGGAAAACACGTGCCTCCATAGCAAAAGAAAAAGGACTTGAGCCGCTGGCAAAGATACTGATGAGTCAAAAAGAACCTGATGTGGAAAAGAAAGCAACACAATTTATTACTAAAGAGGTGCCTGAAATCGAAGATGCGCTTCAGGGAGCCAGGGATATTGTAGCTGAGTGGATCAGTGAGACCGGGAAAGCAAGAAAACAATTGCGTTACCTTTTTGAGCAATGGTCGATAATTGAAAGTAAAGTAATAAAAGGAAAAGAAGAGGAGGGAGACAAATACAGTGACTATTTTGAAAGTAATGAACCCCTTTCTCGTTGTGCATCACATCGGTTACTGGCAATTCTTAGAGGAGAACAGGAAGGGTTTTTGCGTATTACAATCTGTCCTGACCAGGATAAAGCCCTGGAAATTTTGAACAGGAATTTTATTATAAGCAATAATGATGCATCACATCATGTTATGCAGGCAGTGGAAGATTCTTATAAACGCCTTATTGCCCCGTCGCTTGAGACTGAATCGCGTAACCTTGCAAAAGAGAAGGCTGATACAGAAGCTATTCGTGTCTTCGCCGAAAACCTGCGCCAACTATTGCTTGCGCCTCCTTTAGGACAGAAAAATGTGCTTGCTATTGATCCCGGTTTCCGGACAGGATGTAAAGTTGTTTGTCTTGATAAACAGGGAACGCTTATACATAATGAGAATATTTATCCGCACCAGCCTCAGAAAGAAACAAAACAGGCTGCCAGAAAGATCACTTCACTTGTGAATGCATATAAGATCGAAGCCATTGCAATTGGTAACGGAACAGCCGGTCGTGAAACGGAATATTTCATTAAAGGGTTAAAATTGGACAGGAAAGTGCAGGTTTTTGTTGTTAGTGAAAACGGGGCATCAGTTTATTCGGCATCTGCTATAGCACGCGAAGAATTTCCCGAATTTGATGTTACCGTGCGCGGATCTGTATCAATTGGTCGTCGATTGATGGATCCACTGGCAGAGCTGGTTAAAATCGATCCGAAATCTATTGGTGTCGGGCAATACCAGCATGATGTTAACCAGGGGAAACTGAAAGACGGTCTGGACCGTATGGTTGAAAGCTGTGTAAACCTGGTAGGGGTGGAAGTAAATACGGCAAGCAAACATCTGTTAACTTATGTGAGCGGACTGGGACCACAGCTGGCAAAAAATATTGTTGATTATCGTACAGAAAATGGTCCATATAATACACGAAGCGAATTGAAAAAAGTGAAAAGAATGGGAGGGAAGGCATACCCGCAGGCTGCCGGGTTTCTAAGGATTTCAAACGGACAAAACCCTCTTGACAATACCGCGGTGCACCCGGAGAGTTATGGTGTGGTTGAATCAATGGCACGGGATCAAAATTGCAAGGTAGAAGAACTTGTGGCTGATAAGGATCGAATTTCATTAATTGACCTGAAGAAATATCTGTCTGAGGAAACCGGAATGCCTACTTTGAAAGATATTTGTGAGGAATTACTAAAACCCGGACGCGATCCAAGGGAAATAATTAAAGTATTTGAATTTGATTCCCGTATTAAAAATATAAACGACCTTCGGGAGGGAATGATACTTCCCGGGATAGTAACCAATATCACCAATTTTGGTGCTTTTGTTGATGTTGGGGTTAAGCAGGACGGACTGGTGCATATTTCCAATTTGAAAAATGAATTTGTAAAAAACCCTGCAGATGTGGTTAAGTTGCATCAGCATGTAAAAGTGAAGGTACTACAGGTTGATGAAACCAGGAATAGAATACAATTGTCAATGAAAGATGTGGAGAAGAAGGGAGTAGAGGGGATAGAGGGAATAGAGGGAATAGAGGGAATAAAAAAATAGTGATGCAGTGTTGCGGTGTTGCAGTATGAAGAGCAAAGAGCAAAGAGCTGAGCAAATGTAAACCTTAAATACTTTGTTCTTCATATAAATAACCTGGATGGAAGCAGAGAGTTTGCCGGCAGATTGAAAGAGATCATAGGGAATGACCCTGTTGCCATATTAGAAGCAGCCCCGGTACTTGGTTTACATACGGGTCCCGGAACTCTCGCCGTTGCCTGCTTACCAGTTAAAAAAAGTAAAAAGTAAGAAGTAAGAAGTAAGGAGAAGGAGTCATTAGGTAGTCATTAGGTAGTTATTAACCCGTAACCCAGACACTGCAATACTGCAACACTATCTCACTACAACGCAATTTTTAACTTCTAAACTTATAAACTCCTAAACTTATAAACTCTTCAAATTACTCCACTTACTCAACCACTCAACTACTCAACTTTTCTTAAAGCGTATATGGCTTCCGGTATTCTTTCGACCTTAGCATATTTGCTTCAGGATCATTTTTGAATTCTTCCTTTTCAGGATCCCAATCAAGCGACCTTCCTAACCGGTAGGCAATATTTGCCAGGTTGCATACTGAGGCAGAGCGGTGTCCAATCTCCACATCGCATATAGGTTTGGTCCTGTTCCTTATTGCTTGTGTCCAGTCTGAATAATGGTTAGTACTTCTGTATAGCATTGTATCATTATCTCCAATACGCTTATACACAATATTTTCAGGCTTTGATTCCAGGAAACTCCGGCTTACATCAAGGGTTCCTTCGCTGCCGATAAATCGTACAGCCCATCCACGCTTAAAATCTTCATGAAACATTTCCACCCCGTTTTGATAGATAAATTTAAGGCCCCTGACAGCTTTCTTTTTTACAGGAGATATCAGTTTAACCGGTCCGCTGTTATCCATTCCTAGTCCCCATTGTGCAACATCGAACATATGAGCACCCCAGTCGGACAGTATTCCTCCTCCATACTCGCGGTATTCTCGCCACATTGGCCAGCCTGGTGCAGTTATTGGAGGTGACAGGATCGGGTTATAAGAACGTAACTGTGCCGGTCCAAGCCAGCGGTCCCAGTTAAGGTAACCGGGAGTGGGTTTTCCTTTGAGTTTACATTCAATTGCCGGATCTCCCACATTAACAAGTATCTTTTTTATATTGCCAAGGTAATTGTTCCTGACCAGTTCACAGGCATGGCGGAATGACCACCACGAACGCTGCATACTTCCTGTTTGGAAAACACGGTTGTATTTACGGGTTGCTTCTACCATTGCTCTGCCTTCTTCAATTGTATGAGCCATAGGTTTTTCACAAAATACATCCTTGCCGGCTTTCATGGCTGCAATAGCCAGGATAGCGTGCCAGTGATCCGGTGTTACAATAATTACTGCATCGATATCCGTCCGTGCAATCAGATCTTCATACTTCTCGTACCCAATACATCCGTTATATTTTCTTATCCCGGCTTTTGCCGCATAAAACAGCTCGGCCTGTTTTTTAAAATTGTTTAGTTTCTGACTATCGACATCGCAACATGCTATAACCTGAACATCAGGAAGGCTGGCAAATTGCTCAAATAATCCTCCTGCTTGTTTTCCAGTACCGATAAACCCGATGTTGATCTTATCACCGGGTGATACATAGCCTTTACCACCAATAACTTTGCGGGGAACAAGTGTGAAAGCACCTGCAGCAAGGGTTGAACTAAGCAGAAAATTTCTGCGCGTAATGGTGTTGGATTGCTTTTTGTTTTTCATTAGAAGAATTTTAAAAAGTTATTATTTATGAGATAAGTATCGGTTCTTAAATCCGGATTAATATACAAAGAATTCATTAGAAAAGCTTAAGAATAATAAACTCGTATAACTAATCAGTCGGCAGTCGGCAAAAATGCAAATTTGTATTCATTTGAGCATTCAATCATTTATTCATTTAATCATTCACTCATTTACTCATTTAACCATTTTGAGCATTCCAAACTTTTTATGCTGAACGCAGTCGAAGCGAAAACACTGAATAGTTACAAACTCGTAATTGTTTAAATCATCTATTTATATTTATTCTTTCCATTTTTCCACTATTATTCGCTCCCACAATCCTTCCCACAACCCGCTCATGAGGTTTTCGCAAACAAGTTTGCTCAAACGTTCCATTATTCCAGCTGACACTTACTTAATTTTCCGGATGAACCATATATTTAGTTTAAACAGGTGAACATAATAAAAAGATATGTATGTTTACAAATTCACAAACGTTGTGCTATTAGTTCATAAATAGCACAACTTGCTTTTTCCTACAGTTTGTAATACTATACTTATATGATTAAACCAAAGAAGAGTGCAGGGATCTTTCAGCGGATGTTGAATTGGACAGAGCGAGTTGGTAACGCTTTACCACATCCGGCTACACTTTTTGCAATATTTGCCTTGGCTGCACTGGTATTATCAGCTGTAGGCCATGTATTAGGATGGGAGGTTATTCATCCGGGAACCAAAGAAATTGTCAGACCGGTTAATCTTTTATCACAGGATGGTATTCACCGTGTTCTGCTTGAAATGGTGGATAATTTTACTGGATTTGCTCCCCTGGGAATTGTGCTGGTAGCCATGCTCGGTATTGGTATTGCTGAACAAAGCGGACTGATAAGTGCTGTTATCCGGATGATGGTATTGAATTCTCACGGGCGCCTGCTTACGTTTGTAATTGTGTTTACCGGTATATTATCGAATATTGCATCGGATGTTGGATATGTTTTGCTAATACCGCTTGCCGGTGTAATCTTTCTGGCTGTGGGCAGACACCCTATAGCCGGTATGGCAGCTGCTTTTGCCGGGGTTTCTGGTGGGTTCAGCGCCAATTTGGTTTTAGGTACCGTTGACCCCTTGCTGGCCGGATTGTCTCAGGAAGCAGCCAGAATCCTTGATCCTTCATATGAGGTAAATCCTACAGCCAATTATTTCTTTATGGTGGCATCAACATTTGTCATCGCCATTACAGGCACGCTTATCACTAAAAAAATTGTTGAACCAAGGCTGGGTAAATAAACAGGCGTGGCTGA
>JAUXED010000129.1 GCA_030618105.1 Bacteroidota bacterium
AATTTAAAAATGAATATACTTTTTAATAAAAAATTCTTACAGCATAATGTTGAAAGCAGTGCTGAGGGAGCTTACCGCATCGGTGAATTTATCGATCAGTTCGAAAACACGGTAAGAGACGGGGAAGAATACGTTCAATTGGTTCACAGCGAAAGATACCTTAAACAGGTTAAAGATGCTTGCCGGCAAAACGCCATTCTTGCAGAAGTCATGGTTACTCCGGAGAGTTATGAAGCCGCATGCCTGGCTGTGGGTTTAACGATTCTCGCTTCGGAAAATAACGATTTCGCCATTGTCCGCCCACCCGGTCATCATGGCGATGGAACACAAAATATTTTCTACCAAAGCAACAAGGTATTATATTGTTCCATGCACCAGGAATATGCCTATCCCTGGACAGGAAAAATTGATGAGACAGGCGAAGGGAAAGGGAAAGGCTATACCATGAATTTTCCTTTACCTGCCGGAAGCGGTGACAATGAATTCTTGTCTGCTGTTGACATTGCTATTGAAATAGCAAAAAAGTTCCAGCCGGATGTTGTTGGTGTTTCAGCAGGTTTTGACGGATATATAAAAGACAGTATTCTCGACTTAAACTATTCTTTAAATGCGTATTATGAATGTGGTTACCGGCTTCGACAGGCTTTTCAAAATATATTTGCCGTTCTTGAAGGAGGGTATCACCAGGATATTAAAAAATGTACGGAAAGCTTTATTAAGGGTGTAAGGACAAGTTCCACAAATTGATTAATCCGCCAGCTGGCGGATAATTTTCAGTTTTCATAAATAATTAGTTAATAGTCGGCAATCGACAGCTGGTGATCAACAAAAATTTAAAGTATATTTTAAACTTTTGTTATTTTAGCATTCAATCATTTAATCATTCAATCATTTATGTATTTATTTTTCGACACAGAAACAACCGGATTACCAAAAAATTGGAAAGCACCAGTAACAGACTTAAATAATTGGCCAAGACTGGTGCAATTAGCTTATTTGTACTATGACAGTAATGGTAATAAGATTTCCGGTGGTGACTTTATCATTAAACCGGAAGGCTTTACCATTCCTGCAGATGCTTCTCGTATTCATGGTATATCAACAGAAAGAGCTATAAAAGAGGGAAAACCCTTATTGACAATTTTGCAAACTTTTCAATTATTAATAAGCCAGGCAGAATTTCTTGTTGCACATAACATAAGTTTTGATGAAATGATTGTCGGAGCAGAATTTTTACGGACTGGAATGCAAAATCCATTACTATCAAAAAGGAAAATTTGTACGATGGAAAGCACAACAAATTTCTGTGCACTTGCCGGACCTTATGGTTATAAATGGCCAAAGTTGTCAGAATTGCATTACAAATTATTCAATACAGGATTTGATGAAGCCCATAACGCTGCTGTTGATATTAATGCAACAGCAAAATGTTTCTGGGAATTAAAAAGAACAGGAAAAATATAGCACGAAACGATAATCGGGTAACAAGCCGGTATACTATTTACCTTCATCATTCAAACCACACACAGCCAGCAAGCTTAAGAAAAAGAAAATCGTAGAATAAACTTTCACTTTGTTAAGAGTTTATAAGTTTAGGATTTACTTCTTCACTTTCAACTTTTAACTTTCAACTTTCAACTTATACTCCCTTAAAAGGATTCGGTCCTATTTCTTCTATCGTCTCAACGTATTCATTAATAATTTCCGTTATCTTATAATAATCGGTAATTTCAACAAACTCAGTTTTTATTCGTTCCGGTTCCAGCATCATTGTTTCAAGGGTTTCCTGTAAATTTTCACCCCTGGTTTCAGTCAATTCACTTCCATGAATAAAATGGCACTGGTAATCGTCTCCGGGTTTACAACCAATTTGTAATATCCCATCGAAACCTTTGGAGAGTGCATCAGAGATCCACACATTATTTATTGAACCAATACACCTGACAGGGATGATCCTCACATACGGACTATACTTCAGCCCTTTTCTTCCAGCCATATCTAATGCCGGATAAGCATCATTTTCACAAACAAATACCAGGATCCTTGGCTTCTCTTCAAACTCATCCGGAATCTCAACTGATTTGATCATAGCCGAGACACTATTAATAGAAAAGTCTGAAAAACTGATTATCCTCTCGGGGCATGATCCGATGCATATTCCGCAACGCCTGCAACGGGTCGGGTTGGGAAGCGGTGTTCCTTTTTCTGTTTCATCGTATGCACCAAACGGGCATTCTTCCGTACATCTTTTACAATCGGTACATCTTTCAAGATACAGATCGGGATATGTCTTGTCTCCTGAACGAGGATGAACCGCCTCTCCCCTCTTTGTTGCTTCAATACACTGAATAGCTTTTAACATTGCTCCCTGTGCATCTTCCATTGAAGAAGGAATATCCATTGGAGCTCTTAAACTACCTGCTGCATAAATCCCTGTCCGCCTTGTTTCGTAAGGGAAACAAATAAAATGAGAATCGGAAAAGTTATATTTCAATTCAGGTAATCCTTTTCCCAGACGGTATGCAAGATTCAAATCTTCAGTCCCGGCAGGGGTCATGCCTGTAGCAAGAACCACCATATCTGCAACAATTTCAATATCATCGCCAAGCAAGGTGTTCTTAACTATTATTTCCAGTCTGTTATCTTTTTCTTTTATTTCATTAATCTCCCCTTTAATCATAAACAGGTAATCATTTTTCTGTACCTCTTTATAAAACTCCTCATACAAACCGGGGGTACGTATATCTTTGTAAATAATAAATACTAAAGTTTCCGTACTTAAATCCCTGATATATTTAGCATGCTTAAGTGTGGTGCCACAACAAAATGATGAGCAATAAGACAAATGATCTTTATCCCTTGACCCGGCACACTGAATAAAAAGAATGCTTTTGGGCAATTGCCTTTGGGGATTCTCTTTTATAAATTCTTCAAACTCAACATTGGTAATAACATTCTTGTATTTTCCATAACCCAGATGAGTCAGGGCATTTGCATCATAAGGTTTCCATCCCATAGAAGCTACTATTGACCCAACAGTGATCTTTTGCTCCTGTCCGTTCTGTATAACTACTTCAAATTTTCCGGGCTGACCGGTAATTTCACTAATAGTGGATGACTTATATACATTTATGCAGGGATTATCTTCAACATCCCTGATCTTTTCTTTTACTACCGGCTCAATTAATGTATTGAAAGGTTCTTTATAAGGTATCTGCTTATGCAACTTACCAGACCAACCACCAAGATTATCTTCCTTTTCAACCAAATGGATAGTATATCCTGCTTTTGCTCCCTCGATTGAGGCGGTTATACCGGTTATTCCACCACCAACAACCAGGATATCAGAACTAATATCATCTGCTATATATGGTTGTGGAATTGAGATGTTTTTCACCCTGGCAATACCCATTCTCAGGTAGTCTTCAGCAGCCATCTGCGTATCTTCATCTCCCGGTTCATAACACCATGCTACCTGTTCCCGCAAATTAACTCTTTCGCAAATAATATTTTCAGGAAAATCAAAAATCCCCGTTTTTACCCTTGATGAACATGCTGCAATTACTACACAGTCTAACTTTTCCTTTTCAATATCCTGACAGATCAGTTCATATCCTTCAACCGAGCAGAGTGAAGAATGGTTGTTACAAACAGTGATATTCTGTTCACCTGTTACGATTTGGCTAAGCTTCTCAATATTTATGCTCTTACCAATTTCGCATCCCGAACAAATATATACACCTGTCTTTTTTTCCAATTTCTACAGTTTTAACCGGTTAATTGAATAGCTTTTAATGCCGCGGCAGTAGCATCTTTTACCGATGATGAAACATCCATTGGCTTTTTACAGCATGACACTGCATGTATCCCCTCTTTTTGTATCTCTGCCAGAAAACCATTCCGGTCTTTGATCAAATTAAGCGCTGCATCTGAGGGAACAATACCTGTCGCAAGCACAACCAGATCGGCTTCATGCTTTATCTTTTTTCCTGAAAGGACGTCTTCAGCTTCAACTATTAAATTCTTTGTTTCACCAACCTCCCCAATCTTAGCCACCTTACCTTTTATCAGTTCAATGTTCCTGTTTTCTTCAACCTTAACCAGAAAATCTTCGTTTCGTCCTGATACTCTCAAATCGATATAGAATATTTTTATTCTGCTATCAGGATATTTTTCCTGGATTGACAGTGCATGTTTTAACGAAGCAGGGCAACAAACCGCCGAACAATACGGAAGATAATTCTCATCACGCGAACCGGCACACTGGACGAATACAATTTCCTTGGGTTCTGTATTATCTGACGGTCTGATCAGTTTATCTTTTCCCGGTCCGTTTGATGCTATCAACCTTTCAAACTCTACATTAGTAACAACATTCATAAAATCAGAATAATGCAAATTTTCAATTAAGCCTGCATCATAATTCGTCCAACCTGTTGCAAAAACAACCGAGCTTACTTCGAGAAAAAAAACTTTTTCTTTTGCAAAAAGATCAATTGCATTGTATTCACATACCTCAACACATTTATTACACGATCCCTTTTTACAATACCGGTCATCAATAAAAAATTTCGCGGGAAAAGCCATCTCATGCGGGAAATAGATTGCCTTTGTTTTGGTGAGGTCATAATTAAATTCATCTGGTCTCTCCTCCGGACAGACATCGACACATTTTCCACATGCCGTACAATTATCCTTTACATATTGTGGCGCTGAACGCAATTTGACACTGAAATTATTTTTCTCCCCTGAAATTTCGAGCAGGGTTGTTGAGGTATAATATTTAATACGGGAGTTTTGCCTGATCCTTCTGAAGTTAATTTCCAGACCACAGGCAGGCGGACACAATTTTGGAAAATAATTGTTCATTTTAATAACATTCCCACCCAGGTAAGGCTTCTGCTCAATCAGAACAACTTCCTTTCCAACCTCAGCAATTTCAACTGCAGTTGTTATTCCGCTGATGCCGCCACCGACAATTAAAGTGGGTTTGCTATGTGGGATTGACATTTAAGAAATTAAAAATTAAAAAATATAATGAGTTTACTATTTTATGAGGTACTGGGTGCTTAGTACTCAACTCTTCTTCAACCCCAAAGACAAGGCATGCCTTGTCTCTTCAAACATCTTCGACCTTGAACTTTGAACTCTTCGCTTCTTCACTCACCTCTCACCGCTTCTTCAACAACTTCTCTCCTAATCATCTCCCATTCTCCTGTCCCGGGATTCCACCGGCAGTTGGCAAAACATTTCCAGTCCTCTTTCATTTCAGGAAAATCGGTCCGGAAATAGTAACCAGGCCATCTTGTTTCTTCCCT
>JAUXED010000065.1 GCA_030618105.1 Bacteroidota bacterium
GGAAGCTTTAGTTGATAAGGATCTGAAGCTATTTATAAACGAGTGCTACCTGGATGTAGCAAGGGAGAAATTGGGGTATAAAGATTTGGAAGTATTTAAAAAAAAACTAGAAGAGCAACATTCCAAAAAGCAGTAAACATGCGCACTACATTTTCAAATAAAAAACTAAGTGTGGGCCGGGTATGTTTGGGATGATATTCCAACAGGATTGGTGCCTATGTCTTTATTTGGTAAAAATCTGGGGATTCCAACACCAACGATTGATTATTTTATAGAAGAAGGAAGTAAATTATTAGATATTGACTTTCGTTCAGAGGGTAGGACTTTACAAAAATTAGGTCTTTCACCTGATAATTTAATTTCTGATTTGATGGAATATACCCATTAAGGAAGAAAATGAATTTCACATTGAGAATAAAATAAGTTCTGCATTTAATAGAATTATGAGTAATACTATAACATTAACCGATACAATTGGTTTAGCAAAAACAGATTTTGACGCCCATACTTTAGGTATTGCTACAATTAATGAATTTCTTACTGAATGTGGATTTAAAGTTGTTGTTGCGAACTCTGAAGTATCAAAAGCAATTACAAATCCCAGAAATATATACAATTCATCATTAATCGAAAAATGGATTATAAAAAATAATATACAAGCTTTGGGCTTTAGTTACCGTCTGAATGTTGATGATGCAGTACTGATATTCCAAAAACTCATGTACCAATTGGAATCAAAGAAAATGTTGGAAAAAGACGGTGGAAAACTAAAAAGTATTTGGTTTGCCGGATTGCCTGAAGCTTGCAATAAAATTAAATATTTATATAAAGACGTAATTGTTTTTTATGGTGATGAATCATTTACAGATAGTCTGAAAATGCTTGGGATAGATCCCTCAATTGCGCCAAAAGGATTTAAAGATGAGAGTACATATAAAATCACCATAGATGGCTTTGGTAAAGAGGTAATTGATAAAGGAGATTATATATCAACATTACCTGTAGATAGAAGTGGATATAAAAATTTCGGAACAGCAAATGATGGTTTAATAGATCGCATCAACCATGGAAGGAATAATAATCTGCCACCTGTAATAAGAGCTCACGCAGGACCTTATATTGAAAACAGGCATGAGTCTGTAAAACAATTTATTGAATGGTCACGTTTATTGGCTCATAGTGGCTATTTGGATGTACTGTCAATAGGAACTTCACAATTAACTCAATCAAAATTTGGAGAAACCTGGGGCGATCTTCCTAATGGTGGAGGTGTAGGGGTTAATTCGCCAGAGGAATATGAACGTATTTATAAAGCTGCAAAACCAATGCTTGTAAGAACATATTCCGGCACTAAAAATCTTTGTAAACAAGCGAAAATACATGAAAAAACTTTAAATATTGCCTGGCATGCTTTATCTCTATGGTGGTTTTCTAAAATAGATGGAAGAGGTAACTTAAATCTTCTTGATAATTTAACCGAACATTTTGAAACAATTAAATATATTGCAAAATCTGGTAAACCATACGAAGCAAATGTAGCTCATCATTTTGCATTCCGATCATCTGACGATATAAGTTATGTGGTATCAGCTTTTCTTGCTGCAAAAGCGGCTAAAAAACTAGGAATAAAACATTTTATTCTTCAAATAATGTTAAACGACCCTAAGCATACATCTGCAATTAATGATTTAGCCAAAGCAAGAGCAACATTAAGTATAGTAAAAAGTCTTGAAGATTCGAATTATAAAGTTTTCTTACAAACAAGGGTTGGTTTAAGTTATTTATCGTACAATATTGATAAAGCAAAAAAACAACTTGCATCTATAACCGCGTTAATGGATGACATTGAGCCTTTTAACAGCCAAAGTCCTGATATTATTCATGTCGTTAGTTATTCTGAAGGTAATGATTTGGCAACTCCTGAAATAATAGATAAAAGCATTAAAATAACATTGTTTTCTCTTAATAAATACCGGGAGTACCGGGAAAAAGGGTGGATAGATAATATGGGCGAGAATCCGTATGTAAATAACAGAATGCATCACCTTATAAATGAAGCTAAAATAGTAATAAATACTATTGAGAATAATATAAAAGACACATATACTCCGCAAGGTTTTTACGACATCTTTAAAATGGGATTTTTACCGGTACCTAAGTTAATGTATTGTAGAGAGGAATTCCCTGAAGCTGTAAAATGGAATACTAAATTAAGAAACGGTAGTGTTGATATTTATCTTGATGGTAAAATAATATCGGCAAAGGATAGGATGAATTTAATAATAAGGAGAAATATTAGAAATGACAAAAATTAAAATTGGTTTATTAAACAAAAAAAGAGGAAATTTTAAAATACAGGAAAAATTTGCAGGTACAGAAAATGTAGTTGACGAAACACACAAAGAAGTTGCTCATCATAAACAAGCATTGATTGATGCCGGATACGAGGTATGTACTATTAACTGGGGTGAATCTTTTATTAAAGATTTGATGGATAATAAGGTCGATTTGGTGTTTAATTTGTCGAGTATGGCAGAAGCTGCTGTACTGGAAGAACTTGAAATTCCTTTTGTAGGATCAGATACTACTGTAATTGCTGTTGCAACAGATAAATCATTAGCAAAAAAAATATGGGAAAGTGAAGGACTGCAAACCTCCCATTTTCATGTGGCAAAATTTGTAGAAGACTGTTCTGTATTTAAAGATAATCCACCTTTTGATTATCCCCTGTTTATTAAGCCGGTTGCAGGCAGGGGAAGTGCCGGAATTGACGATAATTCTATTATTGAAAATTACGAGCAACTTGTTAAAGGTGTTGAAGAAAGATTAAATACAATAAAACAACCCGTTTTAATTGAAAAGTTTTTACAGGGAACAGAAATTACTTTTGGTGTAATTGGCAATGGTGATGACATTGAGGTACTGCCGCCACTTGAAATTTCTTTTCATGGAGAAGCACGTTTCTTAACATTTGATAAAAAAGAAATTGATGATGACAGCTTTTTTTGTCCGGCAAGATTAAATGATGAAAAGATGAGCAAAATTAAAGAATTTGCAAAAAATGCTTATCGTGCCATAGGATTTAAAGATTATGGACGAATTGATACCATATTAACAAAAGAAGGTCCTTATCTTTTAGAAGGAAACTCTTTTGCAGGCTTAATGTGTACGCCCAAAGAAAAACCACATAGTTATTTTGGATTTATGGCTGCTGCGGATGATATGATTGCTTCTGACTTAATTGATAAAATCGTAAAATCAGCTCTGAAAAGATATAAATTAATGTAATGCCCAGATTAGAAATAGATATAAACAAGATAAAGCACAATACTAAAACGTTAAAAGAATTATTTGCTGAAAAAGGTATATCTGTTACTGCAGTAATAAAGGGAGTAACGGGATCTCCTGAAGTTGCAAATGCAATTCTTGAGTGTGGGATCACCACTATAGCAGTTTCCCTTGTTCAGAATATAAAAAAAATGAAAGAATTCGGAGTAAAAGCAGAATTTTTGCTTACACGACTGCCCACTCACACCGAAGTTGCAGAGGTTGTTGAATATGCCGACATAAGCTTAAACTCTGAGATATCAACAATTAAATTATTATCAGAACATTCCCTGAAACAAGGTAAAAGACATAAAGTAGTTTTAATGTTAGAACTTGGTGATTTAAGAGAAGGGATATTACCGGAAGATATTGACTCGGTTATTGAACAAATAATACCGCTAAAAGGCGTTGTATTATATGGTATTGGTGTAAATCTTGCCTGCTTTGGAGGTGTTAAACCAACAGAGAAAAAAATGACTGAATTTTCTCAAATAGCAGATCGTATACAAGAAAAATATAACATAAAGTTGCATATGATTTCAGGTGGAAATTCTGCAAATTATGAATGGTTTCTATCGACTAAAAATATTGGGAAAATTAATAACTTAAGAATTGGCGAAGCTATTTTACTTGGCAGGGAAACTTTACACAGAAATAGAATCCCGAAATTATATACAGATGCATTTACTCTAATATGCGAGGTTATCGAAAGTAAAATAAAACCATCTTTGCCTTATGGTGAAATATGTCAAAATGCATTTGGAGATACACCTGAGTTTGCAGATATTGGTAATATCAATAGGATTATAATTGGAATCGGGGAACAAGATGTTGATACAAAAGGAATAAAACCCAGAATAAATGCTAAAGTTATTGGAGCAAGCAGCGATCATTTAATATTACATTCCAAAAACCATCTTGAAGTAGGAAGTGAAATAGAATTTGATATTAACTATTCAACCTTGCTCTGGTTATCGACTTCCCCTTATGTGAAGAAAGTGTTTATTTAATTCTTTTTATTTGTGCTTCCTTGAAGTATGATGTTAAGAAAAATGTGAATAGCTTAACCCGTAACATTGTATCAAACGGGCTCCGGATATTATATTTATTATAAATAGTAGTATTACATGGAATCTGTTTTATTTGGATGTATGTGTATTATATAATAATTTGCGGTAGAATATAAATTTCCCTTATTGTCTAAACATCACACCAAAAGGAACAGAAATGAAAAAAGCACTATGCCTAATTACAGCCCTTTTACTTTTTATCCCTGTTATTGCACATACCGGTAACGGCGGTTCCGTATTTTATGTAGCCACGAACGGAAATGACGATAATCCCGGTTCAAAAACCCAGCCGTTTGCAACTTTCGAAAAAGCCCGTGAGGCAGTAAGAGACCTCTTGCACGATCCATCGTGGATTGCAGAACCAATAACGGTTTACTTCCGTGGCGGAATATATCCAATCTCACGAACCCTAACCCTGATCGCAGAAGATTCCGGGTCAAAAGATGCTCCGGTAACCTGGCGCAGCTATCCGGGTGAATCTGTCAGTTTTATCGGAGGCAGCATCGTGAGCGGATTTGAACCCCTCTCAAACATGGAAGCAAAGAAACGAATTGATGCTGATTATTACAGCAATATTGTTCAGTCTGACCTGAAAGCACAGGGAATTATCAATTACGGTAACATCACTTGTAACGGTCTTGGCATGGAGTTATTCTTTGACGGAAAAGTTATGACAATCGCACGATACCCGAACAATAATGAATGGCTCAAAATTGCCGATGTCCCCCAAACAGGCGAACGCCTGATAAATGAGGGTTGTTTTCACGCAGTCCGTTACGGATTGCCGGTTGGTAAACATTATGGCAGATTTGCTTATGACGGCGATCGTCCGAAACACTGGACTGACATTTCTGATATCCGGATGCACGGATACTGGACATGGGACTGGGCAGATGCTTACATGGATATCGAAAAGATCGACACTATAAAACACGAGGTTTATCCGGCGCTCCCGCACCATACTTATGGCTATACCAAATATCAGCGCTACTATTTTCTCAATATTCTCGAAGAACTCGATTCTCCGGGAGAATACTTTATCGATCGTGACTCCGGAATGCTCTATTTTTGGCCGCCGGAACCGATTAAAAGCGGCGTTGCTTTGGTATCAATTCTCGAAGAGTTGATAGTATCGCTCGAAGATACCCGGCATATTACTATCGCGGGCATTATTTTCGATGGATCGCGAACCGGCGCGGTGATGATCAAAGGTGGTAATAATAATAAGTTTGCCGGCTGCACTTTCCGTAACCTCGGCTCCGAGGCGGTTGTTATCAACAGCGGCATCGAGAACGGAATTATAAGCTGTGATATCTATGACGTTGCGGCAGGCGGAATAAAATTAGGCGGTGGCAACCGTATGACACTGACACCTGCCGGAAACTATGCTGTCAACAATGATATTCACCACTACAGCAGGGTGTTCAGGACAAACCGCCCGGCTATAACTATGTTTGGAGTCGGCAACCGGATTGCTCATAACCGGATACACGATGCTCCGCATGCAGGTGTTTTTTTCAGCGGCAATGAACACATTCTCGAGTTTAACGAAATATACCGTATCGCCAGAGAAACCGGTGATGTGGGAGCATTCTATATCGGTCGCGACTGGACACAGCGTGGTAGTATTGTCCGCTATAACTATTTTCACCATCTCGTGGGACCCGGATTTGCCGGTGCACAGGGTGTGTATCTTGACGACTGGTCGAGCGGCATAACGATATTCGGTAATATATTTTACAAAGCGGACAGAAACATTCTGGTCGGCGGTGGGAGAGACAATCTTATTGAGAATAATATTTTTATAGGTGGAGAACCATCGGTGCATGTTGATGCACGCGGGATCGGCTGGGCAAAATACTATTTTACAGGAAAGTCTAACACTCTATTCGATCGTATGGACGAATTTAACTACACCCAACCGCCGTATAGCGAAAAATATCCGGAACTCCTCACTTATTATGTTGACGAGCCGGAACTCCCAAAGAACAATATGATATGCCGCAATATTTCTTTCGGTGGAAGATTCCTTGACATGAATGAGGGAATGGACCTGACAATTGTAAACGTTGAGTACAATCTTATCGCCGATCCTGTCCTTGTCAGAAAACGTCCGATTGAAAAAACATCAACTGAATATAACCCCGGGGATTACCCGCTTTTCAAATACGGCAATAAATCAATGATGGAAAAACTTAAAAAACGCGGTAATATCGTTATCAACACCGATCCGGGATTTGTCGATTTTGAGAATGGTAATTTCCGGCTCAAAGATGATTCGCCGGCATTTAAACTCGGATTCAAACGTATTCCTATGGAGAAAATCGGCCTCTATATTGATGAATACCGTACCGACATGCCTGAACCCGAAACCCGCTTCGTCCACCGTAGTGGTAACGGAGGTGGATAACTCGTAACACATAATTCATGGAATCCGTTTTTACTTGGATATATTAGGATTATTCGGTAATTTGTGGGAGAATATAATGTTAGCCGCTACGAGTTGAAAATAGAAAATGCAGGATTTCTTATGATCAAAAAAGTTGTAAAAATACAAAGCTTGAACGAACATAAAATAAGTTCGATTAATAATGACTTGGCTTATTGGTTAAGTAGAACATCAGAAGAACGAATATTAACTGTCGAATATTTAAGAAGGCAATATCATGGAAGTACAGCCAGACTTCAAAGATCTGCTCGGGTTATTCAACGCATACAAAGTTGAATATATGATTGTTGGTGGCTATGCATTAGCTTACCACGGAGCACCTCGTTATACAGGAGATATAGATATTTATGTTAAACCTGATTCTCAAAATGCTGAACTAATAATGAAAGCTTTGGTTGAATTTGGATTTAACTCTGTGGGATTAACAGTTGAAGATTTTGAGAACCCTGATAAAGTTATTCAGCTTGGAGTCCCACCGGTAAGAGTAGATATTATCACATCTATATCAGGTGTTTCATGGAAAGATGCGTCTTCAGGTTGTGTTGATGGAAAATATGGCGATGTGCCAGTCAAATATATTGGATTAAATGAATTCATTACAAATAAGCGGACAACAGGAAGAAAAAAAGATTTATCAGATTTAGAAGCGCTTGGTAAAGATTAAAAAGAACATAGTCCGGATAGCTGCCGGGGCGATCTTCCCGATTTTCGGGAAACGAAGTGAGTAAATTCCGATACATTTAAATACAGTTTACTCAACGATATATTACTAAAAGTTAATAATTAACAGTTGAATAGTCGGCTAACCGGCGTATGCAGCGGACAGAAGGACTGTGTTAAAAATGAGTTACGTTCGTTGTATCGCATGAAGTTTTTCAAATAATTGAAGTTTAATGCGTTGTAGCCCTTCCGCCGCTGATACGCAGTCTGTTAGCCTGCTAATGTGTGAATAATAAACTTCAGAATGAATTTCAATAAGTGGTAATGAATTTTACTTAATAAATCTATTGACCATATGTATTCTTCATGTAAGAATTATTAGCGCAAAAAAAATAGAGGTTTTTATAAATGATTGATTTTGAAAAACTAAATAAGGCTTATAATAGTAAAGGATTTTATTCACTTCAGCTTGAAGTAGGCGACCTTTGTCGTCAAGGATGTGTTTACTGCTATATGAATGCTTTGGATACGCAAATTAATACATTATCAGATCAGCTAATTAAAAGCATATTATTAGATTCTTTTAAATTAGGTATAACTGCAATCGAATGGCTTGGTGGAGAACCCCTTTTACGCGAATCAGTATTTGAACATATGGCCATGTGTGCAGATTTAGGCATGCGGAATAATGTTTGGACCGGAGGACTTCCTTTTGAAAATGGCGATATTTTGATAAAAACAGCAAAGTATGCAAAGAACGGACTTATTTCAGTACATGTTTCAACAGTCGATCCGCAGATATACGAGGAGCTACATCCAGGCCATTCTAAGAGTGAACTTGAAATGATTCTTAATAAGGTTCGAGGTCTTCTGGATTTAGGATATCCCCCATCTCAAATACTTAATTCAGTAACATTTACAGGTTTACAAAGTTCAGAGGATATGATTAAAACAATTGATTATTTTGAGAATCAATTTGATATTAGAACTTCTTTAAATGTTTATCATACTTATCTTCGTCCAGGTATTTCAAATAAAAAATTGGAACAATATATTCCATCATCGGATGAGATTGAAAAAGTATATTTACGATATAATGTTCAGTGGGGAGTTAAAGATTTTCCAATGAATTGTGTTAACAAACAATATTGTTCAGCTACACTTGCTATACTCTGTGATGGCAGTGTAACTCCTTGCGCAACTATAAGGGAAAAAGAGGCACCAAACATACATGGTGAAAAATCTTTCTATGATATCGTTAACGAGAATATAAATCATCTTATTTTTGAAAAATTCAGGGATAAAAAAAATTTACCAAAAAATTGCCAGATTTGTGAGCTTACAGATATTTGTTTTGGATGTCGTTCGCGATCTTATGCTTCAGGAAATGGTATTTATGGCAATGATCCAAGATGTTTTCGTATCACAGGCTAACTCTTCGCTGCAATAGATACTAAACGCATCCATTTTTTCTGAAATTTGGAAGTGTAACAAAGCGTTTGGTTCCACTGAGCTTTGTCGTTAAACACTTATTAATACCAAGCTGGAAGAAGAAGTGAGAGATGAGAGGTGAGAGAAGATGAGAAGATGATAAGATGAGAAGTGAGAGATGAGTGAAGAAGTACGGAGTAAGAAGTACGGAGAAAAGAAGAAGAAAAGATTATAGAACTTACAGTGACACCACTTGAACCTTGAACTTTGAACTTCCTTTAAGGATGATGTTAAGAAAAATGTGAATAGCTTAACCCGTAACCTGAAATCCGCTTTGTCCACCGTAGTGGTAACGAAGATGGATAACACGTAGTTTATGGAATCTGTTTTTACTTGGATATATGAGTATAATATAATAATTTGCAGTAGAATAAAATGTTAGGTCATTGGTAATAAAGCAATAATATGTATAATGAAAGATGTCAAAAACAAGGTTTAGTAGATAAAGGTTCCATTAAAGAAGGTAATACCAAATGTATTTAAAATCGAGAAGAAATGTTATCAAAACTATTTTGTATGCTGCATTTGCTGGTTTTACACCTTTATTCAGTGCTAGTAGTTTTGTATACAAGGAAAGAAAAAATTCGGATTTTGAACCAGGATATTTAGAATTACATAAAAGCGGGGAATTAAAGAGACGGGGGGAGAAGTTATGGGAGTTAATGGAAAGTTGTGAACTTTGTCCAAGAATGTGTGGGGTGAATAAACTCAAGGGTGAAAAGGGCTTTTGTCAGGCGAATTCGCAGTTAGAGATTTCATCTTTTCATCCTCATTTTGGAGAAGAAAAGCCGCTTGTGGGAAAAGGTGGTTCAGGGACTATATTTTTAACAAATTGTGGATTAAGATGTGTATTTTGTATAAACTGGGAGATTAGTCAAGGAGGAGAAGGTTCCGTAAGAAGCATCAAAGAATTTTCGAATATGATGTTAGCTCTTCAAAAACGAGGGTGCCCTAACATAAATTTTGTCACTCCAACTCATTATTCACCACATATAGTTCTTGCATTAGATAAAGCAGCTTCGAAAGGATTAAAATTACCTATAGTTTATAATACATGTGGTTGGGAACGAGTAGAGATATTAAGAATTCTTGATGGTATAATAGATATTTATTTGCCTGATTTCAAGTATTCTGATGGACAAATGGCAGCTAAATATTCGTCTGGAGCAGATACATATGTTGACTTTACGCAAAGTGCTTTACTTGAAATGCATCGTCAAGTAGGAGTGGCTAAGCCGGCGAATGATGGGCTTATGTATCGTGGATTAATGATTCGCCATTTAGTTATGCCAAATAACGTAAGCGGAACAAAAGAAGTAATAGAATGGATTGCGAAAAATCTTCCAAAAGATACATACTTAAATCTAATGTCGCAATATAGACCTATGTATAAAGCATTTGAATATCCTGAAATATCGCGAAAGATTACACGAAAAGAATATACAGATACGATTAACTGGGCAAAAGCAGCAGGACTAACAAATTTGGATATTCAGGGATATCATTATTAAGAATTGATAATGTTAGTAGTTATTTCAGTTATATGTTTTACCAGGAGAAGTAAGAAGTATGTAGTATGTAGTATGTAGTATGTTGTCCCGTCCTGAAAAATGTCTACACAATACATAGAAAGCAGTTTATTGGAAACAAAAATAGTATAATACCGAAATACAAACTTTTACAAAACCTAAAATTTAAGTGCGGAAAACAGGAAGTGTATCAAACGGGCTCTTGATATTATAATTATTAAAAAAAGGAGTATTTTATGGAATCCGGTTTTACTTGGATATAAAAGTACTATATCGTAATTTGCATTAGAATATTATGTTATACCGATTAAAATAATTCAAACAAAATAATTAACCATTGACATAATTTATTTCTATTTTAAAAATTAAACCAAATGACACATAAAACCATTTCCAGGAGGGAATTCGTCGTTACAGGTTTTGTCGGTACCCTTGCCATAACTTCAGGTTTCACCTTTAAAAATACTGCACCTATTGTAAGTGTTGTAAAAATAAAAAATGATAATATTGGTTATGCGGTTGAAAAAGCAATTGACTTGCTTGGTGGTATAAAAAATGTTACAGGGAATAAACACCGGATCATGCTGAAACCCAACCTGGTTAGCTCAGATCCAACTAGTACAACAAAACCGGAAGTAGTTAAGGCTTTGGCTCTATTAATGAAAAATGCCGGGAAAGAAGTATCCATTGGAGAAGGTTCAGCTGCAGCGCCGGGATTCAATGTTAAGGGTCAGGAAATATTTCACACTAAAAAACCCGAGGTATTGGACCCCATGCAGCAATATGTTTTCGACCAGCTAGGTTACACCGAACTGGCAGAATCATTGAATATTCCCCTGATCAACCTTCATTCCGGTGAACTGGTAGAAATAGAAGTGCCCAACGGTTTTGTTTTTGATAAAATTACGGTACATAAATCACTCACTGACATTGACCTGCTTTGTTCCGTGCCCATGATGAAAACCCATGTGCTTGCTACGGTTACACTTGGGATGAAAAACCTGATCGGATTGTATCCGGGAAGCGTTTACTGCTCAGTAAGATCCTGCTTACATGACACTGCATCGGAAAATGAATCTCCGGGTGTTGCCTTTGAAATTCTGGATATGGTAAAAGCCTGTACCCCGGGATTGGTTGTCATTGATGGGTCCACTGCTATGGAAGGTAACGGGCCTTCTGACGGCGACCTGGTTAAAACCGATATAATCATTGCAGGAACCAATCCGTTGGCAACCGATATGGTGGCCGCCCATATTATGGGGTTTGATAAAACTGAAGTACCCACCTTTACTTGCGCCATAAAATCGGGGATGAGGCCATCGACAGTGAATGAGATCGAGATCAGGGGAGAGAGACTGGAAAATGTGCAACAAAAGTTTAAAAAGCCCGAAATAGTACGCTGGACCGATATCAACAGTTGGTGGGGTGCAAAGGAAATTTAAACAAATTTTATAATTAAGAATATAATCGGTATAACCATGGTTTGCAGCCGACCGCTTACTTCGCTATACTTCGTAAGTGGGGGCTGAGTTATAGCATTAAACACTTTTTAACATCAAAATTATTACTTGGATAAATCAGACTGGATGATCCTAGTTGTAAGAATTGCGGTTTTCGTACAAAATATGCAGTGGGAGCGGTCAGACCGGTAGAACAAAGAATATTGCTTATCTGAAATTCCAGAGCTATATAAAAACAGAATGCTTAAGTAATTAAAAACCGGTCAGACCGCTGAAAACTCAAGTACGGAAACCGGGAAGTGTATCAAACGGACTCCGGATATTATATTTATTAAAAATAGCAGGGACGTCTCTTGTGGGTGTCCATGCCCAAGAATATTGATAAATGAGATACGATCCTGACAGACACAATCGTCGATCAATCCGGTTGAAAGGATATGATTATTCCCGACC
>JAUXED010000139.1 GCA_030618105.1 Bacteroidota bacterium
CCATAGGGACATGCTTCTTCACAATAACCCGGACATTCTTTGCAGACATCTGCATTTTTACCCGGAATTTTTGCATAAAGTTGCATGGCTTCTTTTTCCTGTTTTTTATTCTGGAAATAGTAATTGTACCGCATAATAGTATTCACAGGCAGATGGTGAGGGCATGCTTTTTCGCATTCATTACATCCGATACGGCAGTTTAATGTTCCAAAATGTTCTGTATAATTCTCCAGGAGGGATGCCTGTGCAGGTTGCAATGTTTTTCCGGATAGTTTCAGATATGGATCGATAGAAGTGAGGTTAGGAATATCCAGGCAAACAGTATGTGCCTGCGGATTAGACAGGACAAACAACGTGGCAGCATCGATTAATTCTTCCTCTGTGGTTTTCCCATATTTTTCAAAATAGGATTTTGCTTTCCCGGCACGTTCTTTATAACGATCGCGGTAAGCATAATATCCTTCGCCGGGATCTTTTCCTTCATCCTCCAGGTTTTTAACATATTTATCCAGGATATTAAAAATAACTACCGGATTGGATTTTATTATGATTGTCCCAATGTTTTTTTCTTCACAAGCTGCCAATATCTTTTCTGCTATTGGCGCATTAATAAAGTTGTAGGTCATCTGAATCGCATCAAATCGCCCGTCATCGGCTGCTGCCATCAGAACCTTTTCAAGTGATTCTTCAGGTGCCATATACCATGCATTACCATGACATGAAACGCCGGTAAACTTCACTCTCCCTTCTGCTTTCATCTGCTCCACCCCTGCATGGAACGCTTCATCTTTCAGTATCCTTGTGTTTTCAGCACTGTGTATCCCCAAACAATCAATATAGTCTGTTCCTAATCGTTCAAGCGCACCTCTGATCCTCTCAACTACCTTTTCTTTACTTTCAAAATTTGTTTCTGTATAGATCTTTGACATAATAAATATCTTCTTCCGGTCAAATTCCGGGAGTACCTTTCCGATAAGACGTTCGTTATTACCGTTACCGTATGCATGGCCTGTGTCAATATAATTCACTCCTGATTTTAACAAAGCCCTGAGAACTGTTTCACTTTTTGGTGAGCCTGAAGCGATATCAGAGACTTCAAAACCGGTTCTGCCAAGAGTATTATAGTTTTTTATTTTTTGATTTTTTCCCGGCTCAACGGTAACCTGATTAGGGAGAAAAGCGCTTTTACCCAGTACCGGTGTACATATCAGTGCAAGAGATGAATTCTTAATAAAATTACGGCGGTTTGTTTTTTTTCTGGTCATTGGTTTAAAATTTATTTTTTTTCAAGTTAATGAAAAATCCTGATTAATTACCAATTTGAGATTTCGACAAACCGGTCAGATCGTTGGATTGTAAACGAAAATTTATACCTTTAAGAAATATAAACCGGAAAACTAAAAGATGATAATATTACAAAGAACCTAAAAACCCTGAAATAAAATGGAAACAATAACAATTAATCTGTCGGGTCACTATTTAATTACACCCGGAACACGAAAGTTTTATAAGATTTTTGGATTTGTCTTTTTGTCGATTAGTGCCTTTTCACTTGTTTTTACAATTGTTGAAAACGAGTTTAATGTTGCCAGCTTTACGATAATTTCTCATTTAATTATTGGATTATATTTTTTAATAATTGGGTTCCGGTTATTTGAAAATAAATTTGATGAATATATTAAGATTAATGACCGGCAGATTATATATAAACCTTGTTTTTACAAGAAACCCAAAATAGTTAAGGTTGAAGACATAAGAGAGATTACAATAGCTCCTTTGGCTATTAATTTTAAATTTGATCATGATGATCTAAGAATAAAATTACGTTGGGTGTCGTATAAAACTGTAAGAAAAATAAAAGAAGTAATAAGAACTATTGCATCTTCAAAGCAGATAAAAGTAACAGCATGACTTTATTTGTTATCCAATTAGGGAGTAGTACCTCCGGGAAACCACAGAATTATGTAAAATAAGAGGATTGGTCAGAATAATTCATCAAAGTTTATGAATTATTCGGGTTAGAATTTAGAATGTTTAATTATGAATGTTGAAATAAATAGAATTCTACATTTTACATTCGCTATTCCTCTCTTCCTTCTTACTTTCTACTTCTTACTACTTACTTTTCTTTGGCGGTGTCATAATTTACTCCACCGGTCCCCAGTCTATTAATTTATCATTCATAAAGATCAGGTAAGTTGATGGGTAAAACCATTTTTCCTTAACCTGTCCGGATTTTATTAACCGGTTAATTTTGTCGGGACGACCCCAACTGTCTTCTACCATATTTGTGGTCATGTTTCGCCATATCTTATGATCAAATATTTTTTGAGCTGTCTCCCAACCGTAAGTATAACGTAAATATTCTAATTTGTTGGAAAACCCGGTAACAGTATCTTGTTGAGTTTTAACCTCAGGTGGTTTTTTAAAAAAACTCTGATCGGGGTTAATTTTGGATTTTTTCACAAAACCCTGGTTAACTTTGGTTTTAATGTAGTAATATTCATCCATAATATCCACAATAAAAATTCTTGTATCTGCAGGAATAATTGTTATTACCGAGCTTAAGTTTCCAATATCGGAATATAGCCTGCATCCTGAGGATGTAACAGCGTTACTTATAAAAGAAGTATCAATAACTTCGGTACGGATATTGTTTTTTGTTGAATTCTGTTCAAGCTGATTGAGCTTTCTCTCGAGTTCGTCAAATTGTTGGGCATTCAAAGGAACAATAAGAAGAAACCCGAGTAGAATAGTAAAGAAAGTGTATCGTGACATATTTCTTAATTGTTATGTTAATGATCTGTTTTGAAATAAATCAAAAATTATACCACGAAATTAAATTATGAATGAAAAGCGTGTATTACTTTAGCTTTTTTTGTGTATTTTTACTTAAAACAGTTAAGATTGTTACCATGGAAGATAAAATGAAAAAATTCGAGATCAGTGAGAACCTTCAGAAGTCGGTTATGAATATTATGTTTGTGATGCAGGAGAATTACAGTCATTATCCGGAATATAAGACAATAATGATGAATCTGACTACGGTTTCGAAAGAGTTAAACCTTATAAGGATAAAGGAGATAACCGGCGAACTTGAAGCATCAAAGGGTAATTTGAAAGGTGGAACAGGTACGGATTAATTATTGTCTGTAAAGTGTAAATTAAATTACCTTTTTCATTAACATCATCAATCCATCTCTTACAGGGAAAATTACATTTGCAACCCGGAAGTCTTTCTGTATAGATCGGCAAGAACCTCATTCTCACCCCGGGTGTGAGCAAGAATATATTTCTCCAGGTTTTTGTTAAACATTATTACTATTTGTAAGCAAGCATTGAAAGTTGATCGGTATCCAGTATTTCATTAGCAATCTCCATCAATCCCGAAGCAGTTATAGCTTCAATTTTCCGGCTGATCTCTTCAGGTGTTTCAACCTTTCCGTAAACAAGAAAGCTTTTACCAATGGCGAGCATCAGATTTTCGTTGATCTCTGATGACCGCATTAATTGGCCGGTAAGTTGTCTTTTAGCCCGTGCCAATTGGATCTGTCCAAGTTTTTTGGTTTTCAGTTTGTCAAATTCTTTGTATGTCAGATTGATGCTTTTTTCCAGGTTCTGTCTGTCTGTTCCAAAATATATACTTAGCACACCGGTATCGAAGTATGGGGAATAATTAGATTCTACATTATAAGCATATCCGTTTTTTTCCCTGAGTGAAAGGTTTAACCTGGAATTCAATCCCTGACCTCCTAAAATATTATTTAGCAGATGCAAATCGGTGCGGCGTTTATCGTTCAAATCATATGCCCTGTTCCCGATGATGCAATGTGATTGATAAGTTTCTTTATCAATTATTTTTATTTCAGGATAGTATGATCCGGCTTTTTTTCTCTGCCAGGTTCTATAAGTGGCAGGCACATTATTAAAATATTTTTCAAAATATTTCACCAGTCGTGAAAAGGATAAATTTCCAACTGAACAAACAATTATCTGGTCGGTATTATAGTGTTGCTGAATAAACCGGTTGAGAGTATTCTTACTAAGCTTTCTTAATTTTTCGGGTGTGCCCAGAATGCTTCTTCCGATTGGTGCATTTTTATAAATAAGCTCCTCGAAATCGTCAAATATCTGTTCGCCTGGCTGGTCAAGATATGAATTGATCTCTTCAATTATCACTTCTTTCTCCTTCTTAAGTTCCCGTTCAGGGAAAGAGGAATTAAAAACAATATCACTTATCAGTTCAAAAGCTCTCTGGTAATCTTTTTTCATAAAAGAGGCATAGATGCATGTCTCCTCTTTGCTGGTATAAGCATTTAATTCACCACCCACATCTTCCAGCCGGCTTAGTACATGAAAAGCTTTTCGTTTTTTTGTTCCTTTAAAGATCATATGCTCAATAAGATGAGCGATACCATGTTCATCTTCATGCTCATCCCGCGAACCGGTATTAATAATTATACCTGCATGAGCCACAGGTGATTTAACCGGTTTATGAATTAGTTTTATTCCGTTGGAGAGAATATATGTTTGATATTCCATTGAGTCCTTCCTTCACTTTATCACTTTGCAAAGATATTATAATGTTTGGAATTAATCAGTCGGCCCGCCCGTACCGAACGTCCACCCGGCTGAAACCATTCGGACGGGGTACGTTCGGGCGGGCAGTCAACAGTCTACAGTCGGCAATTAATAAAGCAGCAATCCCAATAAAATTATTTTGAATTGCC
>JAUXED010000052.1 GCA_030618105.1 Bacteroidota bacterium
GGATCTCTCAATCAAACCTGATCAATAATAAATATTTACTGGTACAAAAAGGCAAAAAAAATTATTTCCTTCTTAAAGTCATTTCCTGAATATACTTTTTCGTGCTTTTGTTACGTTACTTCAGAACACACGGGGCTGTCTCAAAAAAAACTCACAATGAAAAAACTTGCCAAAACAGATTTGAATTTCAATACCACCAATCTGCTTCTTTTCATGTACAATAAAAGGAAACCACTTATTATAGTGTCAATTTTTGCACTTATAGTATCGGTATTGGTTTCTTTACTTATAACACCGCGTTTTCGGTCAACAGTAATCCTTTTTCCGGCTTCCTCAACTTCAGTTTCCAAAGCACTAATTTCAACATCAGGCAGTTATGGAGAAAAAGGGGTTCTGCAATTCGGAGAGGAAGAAGAGACAGAAAAACTTCTGCAGATCCTTTATTCAGATGAAATACGGGATTTTTTAATTAGTAAGTATAATTTATTTGATCATTATGATATAGATCCCGATTCAAAATACCGGTATACGCAATTATTTAATATTATGAAAAATAATATCTCATTCAGAAAAACTGAATACATGTCTATTGAGATAGAAGTATTAGATACCGATCCTGAAATTGCCGCCGGTATGGGGAACGATATTGCAGCTACGCTTGATTCTACAATAAACAGGATGAGAAAAAGAAGAGCAGTTGAAGCATATCAGATAGTGAAGAAGGAATATTCTACACTTCAGGCAGAGATTAAAGAGCTGGAAGATTCCCTGAAACAAATTGGTGAAATGGGGGTTTATGATTATGAGTCACAGTCGGCCGGTTTGAATGAAGCGTATTTGAAAGCTGCTTCCGAAGGGAATACTTTTCTGACCAATAAACTTGAAGAGCAAATAAAAAAGCTTGGGAAATATGGGGGAACATATCTTTTTTTGAAAGAATTTCTTGAGAATGAAAGTGCCCGGTTAAGCGATTTGAAAGAGAAATTTGTTCAGGCTAAAGTAGATTCGGAGCAGAACCTGCCTCACACTTTTATTGTAAATGAAGCAAAAATAGCTGAGAAAAAAACTTATCCACGCAGGACGCTAATTGTTATTACTTCTACTATGTCTGCTTTTCTTCTGACACTTTTACTATTAATTGCAGTAGAATCTGTTCTTAGGGAACAACCATAAATATGATCCGTCTTTCTGAAAATTCAAAACAAAATCTGTGGATATATTTAACTGCCACACTGTTTGTGATAATTAATGGCTTGCTGGTATATAAGGAGGTATATATTTTTAATCTATTGCCTTTTGTTTTGTTACTCTTACTGCTTGCTTTCCTTGCTCTCGATAAACTTTTTCTTGTTATTGTATTTCTTACTCCGTTATCAGTGCCTCTTGCGGAAATTGTGCCCGGATTGCCGGTAAATTTATATCTTCCGACTGAACCTTTGTTATTTGGAGCAATGATACTGTTTGTATTTAAGCTGGGTTATGAAAAACAGGTTGACCGGAAAATATTCACTCATCCCGTCTCACTGGCGATATATTTCAATTTGATATGGATATTTATCACATCAGTTACCAGTACTTTACCTATAGTTTCTTTTAAGTTTTTTATTGCCAGATTATGGTTTGTTACAGGATACTTTTTCCTTGCGGCGTACTGTTTTAAAAAACCTGAAAATATAAAATGGTTTTTCAAAGCTTATCTTGCAGGATTATCTTTGGTTATTATTTATACATTGATTAATCACTCCAGGTTTGGATTGTTTAATCAGGAAGCTGCTCACTCGGCTGTTCATCCGTTTTATAATGATCACACTGCTTACGGTGCAGCCATTGCAATGTATATTCCGGTTGTTATTGCTTTTCTTTTTTCGCTTAGCAGGAAAGGATCAACTTATAAAATACAATGGGCTTTTTTGCTGTTGTTTTTATCATTTGCCATGATTTTTTCATATACACGAGCGGGATGGATAAGTCTGGCAGGTGCGTTTGTTGTGTATTTACTAATTAAGCTTAGAGTAAGATTCTATTTACTGATAGTAGTAATTGGAATGTTGATAGCAGCGGGATATATGTTCAGGAGTAATATCCTGATGGAGTTGGAGAAAAACAGGCAGGATTCATCCGCCGATCTGGCTGAACACGTACAATCCATTTCCAATATTACTTCAGATGCATCCAATCTTGAAAGGATCAATCGCTGGGAATCTGCTTTACGGATGTTTAATGAAAAACCGGTATTAGGTTGGGGTCCGGGAACTTATATGTTTCTTTATGCACCTTTTCAACGATCAACCGAAAAAACAATAATAAGCACCAATTTTGGAGATTTAGGGAATGCTCACAGTGAGTACATTGGTCCGCTGGCAGAATCTGGAGTCCTTGGAACGATATCATTTTTATTGATAGTTTTAACAACAATATCTACAGGTATACGGGTATGGCATAAATTAAAAGGAACTTGGACAGGGTCGCTGGCACTTGGTGTTTTTATAGGTCTGACGACATATTTCATACATGGAATGATGAACAATTTTCTTGACACCGATAAAGCATCAGCTCCGTTCTGGGGATTTATGGCTGTTCTTGTTGTGCTGGATATATATGGTAAAGGGGCAGGAGAGAAACCTTGTCGATAAATAATCAGACAAAAAACTCAATTCCGAGAATGGAAATATCATCGAACATCCTATCATTTCCATAAGGTATTTTCTGGCTGCTAATTATCTGCCCGATATTTTTATCTATTCGGTTTTTATTGGAAATATATTTCTCAATAGTACTTGTGCCAATCTCTTCTCCATTTTCATCAGGCAGCTCTGACAAACCGTCGGTATAACAAAGGATCTTTGTGTGTTCAACAATTTCTATACATTCTTTTCTTATAACCGGTATTTCATCTAACATTCCTATTCCAACACAACTGGTTTCCGGCATAAATATTTCTTTTGAATCGGAATAGTATATAACAGGAGGATTGTGAGCTGCATTAATATACTCCAGTTTGTGAGTTTCAAAATTATATCTGGCAACAAATAATGTAATGAACTTCTCGCCCTGTACACTTCTTATTACACGTTCATTTAACTTTGTAACAAGTGATTCAAGTGGGATATCATGAGTAAATAAAGCTCTCATATTAGCCTGAAAATTAGCCATTAATAAAGCTGCAGAGATCCCTTTTCCCGATACATCGGCAATACAGAACCCGATATCATTATTGCTCAGGTATAAACAGTCGTAATAATCACCACCTATATCATAATGAGGGTGATAAAAACCGGTAGCAAACATGTTATTATTCTGAGGAAGGTTAATGTTATCGGGAATAAGAAGATTTTGCATTTTAGAAGCCAGTTCCAACTCTTTCTTGATTGCTTCCTGGCGGAGGCTTTCATTAAAAAGCCTGATATTTTCAATAGCTACCATGATTATATTGGAGAGTGTCTGAATAAAATGGAGGTGTTTCAATACAGGACTCATACCCTCTGCCTCTTCATCAATATCACCGATTAGAACATATGCCAGAGCCTCATTTTTATTGAAAACAGGAATAATAATATCAAAAGAACTTAATTTATTCTCTTCTGAAGAAGGTATTAAAGTAATTTCCTTATGCTCCAATAGATCACTTTCTACACGGATGTTTTCATAAACTTTTTTATCACAACCTGAACTTAAAATGTTTTCCCAGTGTTCGCCATATTTATATATTAGAATTTTTCCAATATTCAGATCTTCACGTAGAAGTTTCTGATACCGTTCAAGTAATTCTTTTGTAGTCAGGTTTTCATTTATAGCTCTTGTGATCTCAAGTAAGGAGTTAAGTTTGAATTTTGACAGCTGTAGTCTTTGTTTGGATTCCTTTTTTATCATATTTGAACGGATCCGGGTATTAAATGATTAAATGATTAAATGATAAAATGTTCAGAATGTTACGAGTTACGAGTTTTCCTCTTACTTCGCTCTTTCTGAGTATGTTTTATCTCTTGTATCGATTTTTATTTTGTCTCCGGTATTTACAAACAATGGTACCATTATACTTGCTCCTGTCTCTACTTCCGCCGGTTTGAGGGAACTGGTAGAAGAGGTGTCCCCCTTTATTCCCGGCTCGGTATAAATTACTTCCATTGTTATAAATTGAGGCAACTCACAAGATATAGGAGTCTCAGTCTCGTCGTGGTATATAATTTCAACCTCCTGACTTTCTTTAAGCAGATCGGAACCGGTAATAATATCTTCCTGAATTGCTACCTGTTCAAATGTCCCGGTATGCATAAAATGATATCCCAGATCATCTTTGTAAAGGAATTGATAAGGTCGTCTTTCAATTCTTGCCACTGTAACCTTATGGCCTGAAGTAAAAGTGTTTTCAATTACTTTGCCGGTAGTGACACTTTTAAGTTTTGTCCTGACGAATGCCGGTCCTTTCCCCGGTTTGACATGTTGGAACTGGACAATAGCATATAGATCATTATTAAATTCAATACAAAGCCCGTTTCTGAAATCTGCAGTTGTTGCCATGAATAAAAATTTATTATAACGAACAAAATAATTGAAAAACAACGAATAAAGCAAGAAGGAACAAGTAAAAATAAAGCCCCATTACTTAATCAAACTTTCAAAATTGTGCTTAATCCCTTTGTATTCTATTAAATCGACTTTTACCGAACCCACATATATATCAAACCTGATTCTGACAGGTATAAAATTTTTATCTTTTGAAAACCATATTGACATATCATTTTCAGTTTCGAAAAGCCGGCCTACTTCAGTAACCGGGTCGAAACGGTAGCATTCAACTTTACCGAGTTTTGTTCTGATAGTTTCCGTTCCTTTATAACAAATAAAAAGAGGGAATAATTCATCCGTGAAATAGGTTTTAATATGAATTGTATCTCCTTTATTAATATCATCGGTGATATAATATTTTCTCATGTAAAAAAACCCTGATAGTATATCGTGTATGTTTTTTGGGACAACCTGAAGACCGGAAGTCTGGCTATAAACCAACGATGAATCGGTTCTGGATTCATGATCGAATAGCACCTCATTGTATCTTTTATACCTGCCTTCGCTGATGTTACGAATGGCTTTAACAGGCAGATCGGTAGAGGGATCAATATAGCTTTCATATATATCCCTAACCTTGTAAAGAACATCTGCAATACCGGTGGTTTTTGCATCAATTATAACATGATATACTTTTTTATCTAAGATCGAATCATTGTTTATACCAAGAAATACTTTGCCTCCATTGATAAAACCGTAATGGATCAGATAGGTAAGATTTTCCCCTGCCTTGTAAGGAGAATCTGATTGATGATTATCATACTTTTTAAAAGAAAAGATTACAAGAACAAGTGAAAGAGAGACTAATATGATACAGATTCTTTTCATCTACCGTTTTATTTATACTACTCAAAAAGTATGCCTTACCTGTAGATCTTTTTCTTCGGTATTGTAGCAATAAAATCCTTCAGGTAAAAAGGCTCAAAGTAAGCTGAGTTCTCAAAGCTCTTTTCTTTATATGCTTTATTCGATAGCGGGATCATAAAACGCGCTGACGGAAGAACATCATCTAAGAAAAAGGCATTGGGATGATTTAGGACAGATTTGGATTTATCAGATCCGGTACCGAAAAACAAAACCGGTCTTTCAGATAATATATCAGAGAATGAATTTATATCGATAATATTTGCTGAAACAGGGCGCATAATTTCATTTTTATCGTTATAGAATGCAGAAAAAACCTCCATCCTTCGGGCATCAATCATGGGGCAGTACCATTCTTTTTCTTTATCTGAAGAGATGCTAAAAGGATTCTTTGGATGTGATATTGCTCCGAAGGTTAGTGCATGCAGTGTGTTTACCGAGATAAGGGGGATATCTGCACCATATGTAATTCCTTTAGCGGTTGAAACACCTATGCGAAGTCCTGTATATGAACCGGGACCTTTGCTTACTGAAACGGCATCAAGATGGGCTGGTTTAAGATTATTTTTTTTCAGAATATCATCTATAAAAACTGCTAACAGGGAAGCATGAGACTTTTCCTGATCACTTTCCCTGATATCAATCAAATGCAGCCCCGAAGAAAGGGCAACCGAGCATACATGAGTTGCTGTCTCGATGTTTAAAATCATGGATTATCTGTAAAAAGTACCTGTTTCAGGCTTATTTTTCCTTAAATAAGTCCTTTTTAGCAACTATTTCAATTAAAGAGCTATCGGCAAGTTTCCTTGAGATAGCATTATATGGGGCTATCACAACGTCATCCTCAAGAGACAACCCGGATAATATTTCAATATAGTTGTTATCCTGTATTCCGGTCTCAACTATTTGTGACATAACATAGTCGTCAATTACTTTAAATACAACCACATCAGGATCTTTATCAGCAACAACCAGATCATCCTGTCCCTGCCCGATGGTATCAAGACGGGTTGTAACTGCCTGAATAGGAATTGTCAAAATATCATTTTTAGTTTCAGTCTGGATATCAACTGTTGCAGACATTCCGGGTCGGAACGGATTAGGAGTTTCATCCAAAAGATTCTGGTATGATTCGCGTAAGAGGAGGATTTTAACATTAAAACTGGTAACCTGATCTATTGCCATCCCCGATGTTGTTGCAGAATTCGCGATTTCTGTTACAAGTCCTTTGAATTCCTGGTCCATGTATGCATCTACTTCAACAATAGCAGTATCACCGGTTAGTACCCTGATAATATCATTTTCATTTACCTCAACAATTACCTCCATCCGGTTAAGATCAGCTATTCTCATTAGTTCAGTTCCGCTCATCATTTCAGTACCTACAACACGCTCTCCCTTTTCTATAAGAAGTATCGAAATCGTACCTGCCATAGGTGCATATATGGAGGTTTTACTAAGATTTTCTTCGGCTTCTTTAAGAGATGCTTCAGAGCTTTTTACACTGTATTTTGCTGCACTGAGATCAGCTTTAGCCATTTTGTATGAAGCTTCGGCAGACTCATAGTCTGATTCAGAGATAGTTTGTTGTTCCCAGAGTTTTTTGTTCCTTTCGTAAGAAAGATTGCTTTGAATATATTGAGCTTCAACCTGGGCTAATCTGGCTTTGGCTGAGTTAAGTGAAGCTCGCACCCTGTTACGCATGGAAATATATATGTCGGGTTTGATTTTCAGTAAGAGCTTGCCTTCTTCAACATATTCTCCCTCTTTAACAAAAAGATATACAATCTCACCTGAAACATCAGGGCTGATCTTTACTTCCGTTTCAGGTTGAATTTTGCCATTGGCAGTAATGGTTTCCACAATAGTACGTTTTTCGCCTTTTTCTACAGCAACTTCAAATATTTCTGCTTTGCCAAACCATCCGGCTTTCTTGCCTATAACAGCCAGAATAACAACCAGAATGGTAATAACAATGACAATACGGAGGGTCTTATTAATTTTCATTTTTGTTTGTTTTATGATATTATAAACTTAGTTTTTTTCCACGATAAAAATCAAGCACTTTTACTTTAAAAATATACTCATATTTGGCTTGTAACAGATCTGATTGAGTTCTGGTAAGCTGGTTCTTTGAAGTTTTATAGTCAATAGTGTTAACCATGCCGACATTAAATTTTTGTTCAGTGTATCTGAATGATTCTTCCATTGAAACCAAAGCTCTTTGAGAAGAATGAAATTTTTTCAAAGATGCCATAGCATCAGCATATGCTTGCTGAATATCTTTATATAACATATTTTTTTGGTACTCAAGATTGTACTGTGATCGTTCTATGTCAAGACGAGCATTACTAATAGCCTGATTAACCTGCCATCCGTTGAAAATGGGAACTGACAGACTCAGTGACAAACCGTAATTTACATTGTCACGCAACTGATCCATAAACGGGTAATCTCCATAAGTTGGCACCGGGTCAACACCGATAAGTTTTTTCCTGATATCCGAATAACGAGTGTTGTATGAACCATTAAAAATTAACCGGGGACTCCGTGCTCCTTTGGCAATATCAAGACCCATCTCTGAACTTTCGAGCTGGAATTCGGCACCTTTGATTTGAGGTTGAATTTTTATTGCTTCACTATAAACAGTCATAACAGGCTCTATCAATTCAGTCTTTTCCGGTATTTGCAACTCAGGAACAATAATATCGAAATCACCTACAGTATCCAGCTCCAGTAACTGGGTTAGATTTAATATCGAAAGATCAAGCTGGTTACCGGCATTAACAACCTGTAATTCTTCAAAAGCTGCCTGTGCCTGTATTTCCAGAAGACTTCCCCGTGCAAGACTCCCTGCAGCAACAAGCTTCGATGTCCGTTCAATCTGTTCCATTGTGATATTATACTGGTTTTTAGCAACTTCCAGAAGCTCTTTGTTTAGTAATATCTGAAGGTAGGAAAGAGCGATACTAAGAGAGATATCATTTTTTATTTTTTCAACATCCTGAATACTTGCCTGTAGATTATACCTGTTTTGCTCAATACTTTTACGGTTTGTGAATCCATTAAAGAGGGTTACTGAACTGTTAAGTGAAAAATAGTCGGACATAACAGTTTCATTATCGGTAAATCTATAAGTTGATTCATCCAGAGCTCTTCCAAACGAATATGAATGACCTGCACCTCCATTTAAAGAGGGAGCAAGATTATATTTTGATTGCTTTAAAGCATTTTGTTGAATATCAGCAGCAATCTCCTGCTGCTTAACCTGAAGATTATGCTCAATGGCGAAAAGAACACATTCCTCAAGGGTCCATTTTTTTCCTTGCCCAAGAGAATTATATGCAACCATCAGGGTACCGGCCAGGGTCAATACTATAATAGAAATAAGTTTTTTCATAAATCCGGTTTTTAAATAACTTTACAATAATAATATAAGACGAACGAAAATAGCAAATAATTACATTCAAAGACTAGTTTAATTAATGTTTGTCCATAATAAAGGCAAACAAATTTTGAACTAATGAACCAAAAAGTAAATAGTAAATCACAATTATCAAATAACAAATGACAAATAAATAACAAATAACAAATAACAAAAATTCAAAACAGAATCACTCGATATATTGTTTTTGTGTTTTCCTTTTTTTGAACATTGTGATTTTATATATTTATTTAAATTTTCGGACTTTATAGACGGACTATAATTAATAATTAATTCTTTATGATTGAGAAGAAGGTTTTTGTTGATGGAATTGGCAATGTATTATTCATTAAAAAGCCCAAAGTTAAGAATATTAATATCAGGTTGTATGCCGATGGCAGGGTAAAGGCAACTTTGCCGTTTTTTTCATCATATTCACAAGCTATAAAAGTTGTTAGAAATAAGATTCCATGGATACTGAAACAAAGAAAAAAACTGAAAAAGCGCGAACGAAAACAACAAATTGTTATAAATAGTGAAACTAACCTTCCTTTCTTAAAACATAAAATAAAGTTTGTGCCGGTTAATAACACCAGGGCGAAAATTGAAATCTGTAATGGGACACTTAAAATTTTATATCCGGAAGGGATAAATATTGAGAATAAGCGTATTCAGGATTTTATCCGAAAGGGAATTACAGAAGCAATGAGAATTGAAGCTAAAAATTTTCTTCCACAAAGAGTAGAAGAGCTGGCTGATAAATATGGATTTAGCTACAGGAAAGTGTTTGTTAAAAATGCAAAAACCTTGTGGGGAAGTTGTTCATCAAAGAATAATATTAACCTGAACCTTCATTTAATGAGATTACCGGAAAGGTTACAGGATTATATTATTCTTCATGAACTTGCACATACAGTGCACCGAAACCATGGACCGCAATTCTGGGGACTTCTTGATCACTACTATGGGGATGCACGCTCTATGGCTAAGGAGCTGAAGAGTTACAAGATTAATGAAATATAAATGAAAAAACAATCCTGTCCGTAAACGTTTGAAATAACCCTTCCATGATTTATGTGCTAATAAACCAGCAACCCTCCTGAAAATAAACAGTATAAGAGGCTTGGGAAATGAAAAATTATCAATATTTTTAAGGTTTTGATTCGAAAAACCTTCTGCAAATCATAATAGAAAAATTTGGAAAATGAAAAAAACAAAACCAAAATTAAGTTTCTGGCAGATCTGGAATATGAGTTTCGGATTTTTAGGGATACAATTCGGATTTGCCCTGCAAAATGCCAATGTCAGCAGGATTTTTGAAACACTGGGAGCAAGTGTTGAAAACATTCCCATATTATGGATCGCAGCACCGGTAACAGGATTGATAGTTCAGCCAATCATTGGCCATATGAGTGACAAAACATGGGGAAAATTTGGGCGCAGGCGTCCATATTTCCTTATCGGAGCGATTCTTGCTTCGATAGCCTTGATTATAATGCCTAACTCTCCGGTCCTGTGGATGGCAGCTGGTATGTTGTGGATAATGGATGCCTCCATTAATATTTCCATGGAACCGTTCAGGGCATTTGTAGGGGATATGCTTTCTTCTGAACAGAGAACCAGGGGATTTGCCATGCAGAGTTTTTTCATTGGCACCGGTGCGGTAATTGCTTCGGCATTACCCTATATTATGACTAACTGGCTTAACATTTCCAATACTGCGGAAAAGGGGATACCTCCTTCAGTAAAATTTGCTTTTTATACCGGTAGTATTGTTTTCATCCTTGCTGTATTATGGACGGTTTTAAGGACCAAAGAATATTCTCCGGAGGAATTAAGATCATTTTCTGATTCTGAAGAAGAGGACGATAAATACGGGAACGGGATTAAAATGTTGCCCGGGAGGTTTTATAAACCCGCGGGTTTCTGGATTTTGGGTGGTCTGATATTCAGCCTTATTATTTATTGGAGATCCTTCGAAGCTGAACTATATATTTTGTCTGTGGGTTTTATGGCATTTGGGGTGATTCAGCTTATAACCGGGGCTTTTGCTTCAAAGGGGAAATATAAAAGCGGACTGGTAGAGGTGATCACCGACCTTTTTAACATGCCAAAAACCATGAAACAACTGGCTTTTGTTCAGTTCTTTTCCTGGTTTGCCCTTTTTTCTATGTGGATATATACAACCTCAGCCGTAACAAGCCATATTTATGGTACAACGGATACAACCTCAGAATTATATAACGACGGCGCTGACTGGGTGGGGATTTTGTTTGCTGTTTATAACGGGTTTGCAGCTTTAGTGGCGTTTTTATTACCTGTACTGGCAAAACTGACCAACAGGAAAATAACCCATATGATTTCTCTGTTCGCAGGAGGATTAGGTCTTATTTCAATTTACTTCTTTAACGATCCAACCCTTCTTATTATATCTATGGTAGGAATAGGTCTTGCCTGGGCAAGCATCCTCGCGATGCCGTATGCTATTCTTACCGGATCGTTGCCGGTGAACAAAATGGGTGTATATATGGGAATATTCAATTTCTTCATTGTAATTCCACAGATCATGGCTGCCAGCATCCTGGGGTTGATGGTTAAAAACCTGTTTGGTGGTGAAACTATTTATGCGCTCATTACAGGAGGGGTTTCCATGTTTATTGCAGCAATATTAGTGGTTTTTGTTAATGATGTGGATGAGATATAAAACAGGTAATTATTTCGATTGAGGATAATAGATAATATTTAGAAACAAACAAATAAACTTTTTTAATGAACTCGCATATTAAACATAATGAATGGCTGATTGTTGAAGATGGGTTTGACCCGGAAAATAATCTGGCTTCGGAAAGTATTTTCTCTCTTGGTAACGGACAAATGGGTCAAAGAGCAAATTTTGAAGAGAAATATAGTGGGGAAACTCTCCAGGGAAGTTATATCGCCGGGGTATATTATCCGGATAAAACACGCGTGGGATGGTGGAAAAATGGATATCCTGAATATTTTGCCAAAGTACTTAATTCAACAAACTGGATTGGAATTAATGTCCGGATAGATGATGAAGAGCTTGATCTTTCCACTTGCAGGGTTCTTGATTTTGAAAGGGTGTTGAATATGCGTGAAGGATACCTCGAGAGAACCTTCAGGGCAGAACTGAATAGTGGTAAAATTGTTCGTATCAAAGCGAAGAGATTTCTCAGTATTGTTGATACGGAAATTGGTGCAATACGTTATTCTGTTATTCCTGAAAATTTCAACGGTAATATAAATTTTGAACTATACCTCGATGCTGATGTTAAGAACCAGGACTCGAATTATAATGAAAAGTTCTGGGATGAAGTTAACAGACATGCAGGAAGTGGAGAGGGTTATGTGATGGTGAAAACAAAAAAGCTGGATTTCCATGTTTGTACCGGAATGCGGTATTTGGTGGAGAAAAACGGGAAAATTCAGGAGGTAAAGCCAATTGTAGGAGACAGGAAAAAATATGTTGCAAACGGCATAGATGTTCAGGTAAAAAAAGGTGATGAGATTGTAATATATAAATATGCTTCAAGCCTTTCCACGCAGAATTATACCCTGGAGAATATAATAGAAAATGCTGCGGAAGTATTGAATAAAGCAATTGACAAAGGATTTGATAATCTGCTTAAGGAACATGCCAAAGCATGGATTGAAAAATGGGGGGAATGCGATATTGTTATTGGCGGGGATATTGCAGCGCAACAAGGTATCAGGTTCAATATTTTCCAGCTTAACCAGACATATACCGGGACAGATGCCAGATTGAACATAGGCCCCAAGGGTTTTACGGGAGAAAAATATGGAGGAAGCACTTACTGGGATACCGAAGCTTATGCCTTGCCGTTTTATTTGAATACTGCAGGTGCAGAAGTTGCCCGGAACTTATTGTTATACCGGTATAAACATCTGGGAAAAGCTATTGAGAATGCCGCCAAACTGGGCTTTGAAGATGGAGCGGCTTTATATCCAATGGTTACCATGAATGGAGAAGAATGTCATAATGAATGGGAAATAACGTTTGAGGAAATACATAGAAACGGGGCTATTGCTTATGCCATATTCAATTATATAAATCATACCGGTGACAAAACCTATATGACGGATTGGGGCCTGGAAGTATTAATTGGGATCTCAAGATTCTGGAGCCAAAGGGTTAATTTTTCTGCTAATAAAAATAAATATGTGATACTTGGTGTAACCGGTCCTAACGAATATGAAAACAATGTAAATAATAACTGGTATACTAATACTATTGCAGTCTGGACACTGGAATATACTCTTGAAGCATTAAATTATGTCAAAAATAAAACTCCGGATAAATATAGCAAGTTGCTTGATAAATTGAATTTTAATTTTGAGAAGGAGACAAAACAATGGAAAGAGATAGTGCAGAATATGTATTTTCCCTACGAGAATAAACAGAAAATTTTCCTTCAGCAGGATGGTTATCTGGATAAAGAACAATGTGTTGCTGAAGGACTTGATCCGGATATCAGACCGTTGAACCAATACTGGTCATGGGACAGGATCCTGCGTTCATGTTTTCTTAAACAGGCAGATGTTTTGCAGGGGATTTATTTTTTTGAAGAGCGGTATGATACGGAGACTATAAAAAGGAATTTTGAATACTATGAGTCACGAACCGTACATGAATCATCTCTTTCAGCCTGTATTCATTCTATCCTGGCAGCAAAGACAGGTGATATTGATAAAGCATATGAGTTATACCTGCGTACTGCACGATTTGATCTGGACGATTACAATAAAGAAGTTGCTGAAGGATTACATATAACAAGTATGGCCGGAACCTGGATGGCTATTGTTGAAGGATTTGGAGGTATGAGAGTGCGTAATGGAAAACTCTGCTTTAACCCGTTGATCCCTGAACAGTGGAAAAACTATTCGTTCAGTATAAAATTCCGGGAAAGGTTATTGATGATCAACGTAAGAAAAAACGAAGTATTGATCAAAAACAGATCTGAAAAAAGTGTTCCTGTTATCGTTTATGGTAATGAATATGAACTTCCGGGACATGGGGAGAAGGTATTTACGAAGAAATAATTTAGACATTTAGTATCTTTTATGTTATCTTTAAAAACACTAAAAATCATATAAATCATTAATTAAAAAGGAGTTTAAAATGACTAATAAAAATTCAAAATTCAGATCCGGCGTTCTGTTTGGGGATGAAGTAAAAGAGTTGTTTGAATATGCTAACAGGAATAATTTTGCTATACCTGCAGTTAATGTTATCGGGACAGATTCAGTAAATGCTGTTTTGGAAACTGCCCGGGAAGTGAATTCACCGGTAATTATTCAATTTTCCAACGGAGGTGCAATATTTTTTGCAGGGAAAGGACTTTCAAATGAAAATGAAAGAGCTGCTGTAGCAGGGGCTGTATCGGGGGCACAACATATTCATGTTATGGCAGAACAGTATGGAGTACCTGTTATTTTGCATACCGACCATGCTGCAAAAAAGCTGCTTCCGTGGATTGACGGGATGCTTGATGCAGGAGAACAGTTCTACGAAGAAACAGGACAACCGCTATACAGCTCACATATGTTAGATCTCTCTGAAGAAACCCTGGAAGACAATATCTCCATTTCGAAAAAATATCTCGGGAGAATGAGCAAAATTGGAATGACACTAGAGATAGAATTGGGTATTACCGGAGGGGAGGAAGATGGCGTGGATCAATCAGATATCGATAGTTCAAAGCTTTATACACAGCCCGAAGAAGTGGCATATGCATGGGAAGAGCTTAAGAAAGTGAGCGATAACTTTACAATAGCTGCTGCATTTGGTAATGTCCATGGAGTTTATAAACCGGGGAATGTTGAACTGACACCTGTGATCCTGAAAAATTCCCAGGAATATATTATGAAAAAGTTCAATACAGGTGAAAACCCTGTGAATTTTGTGTTCCACGGAGGATCGGGTTCTGAAAAACACCTGATCAAAGAAGCTATTACTTATGGAGTGATAAAAATGAATATTGACACTGATATGCAATGGGCATTCTGGGATGGTGTTAAAAATTATTATAAAGAAAAGAAAGACTATCTGCAGAGCCAGATCGGAAATCCCGAAGGTGAAGATAAACCCAATAAAAAATTATATGACCCAAGAGCCTGGCTGAGGAAAGGGGAGGAGAGTTTTATAAAAAGACTAACGGAAGCTTTTGATGACCTGAATGCAAAGGGAAGGAATTAGGGAATAGAGGGAATAGAGGGAATAGAGGGAATAAAGGGGATAGAGGGAATAGATGGGATAGAGGGGATAGAGGGAATAGAGGGA
>JAUXED010000154.1 GCA_030618105.1 Bacteroidota bacterium
CCCATCATGTTAAGTAACAACAAGATAAAATTTATCAAATCACTGGATAATAAGAAATCCAGGGATGAATCAGGGCAATTTATTATCGAAGGCGATAAAGTTGTTAGTGAGTTCATAAACGCCGGCTGGAACATAAATTTGCTGGTTGCCCAAACCAGATGGACAGAAACACTTCCTGAACATGCTTTGCAAAATATTAAAGAGATTATTGATGTAGAATATAATGAGTTGAAAAAAATAAGTTCACTAAGAACCCCTCATAATGTTCTTGCTATTGTTGAAAAACCGGAATTCCTGATAAATTGGAATGAAATACTGAATAATCTCACTCTCGTTCTTGAGACCATACAAGACCCGGGGAATCTCGGAACAATTATTCGTACTGCTGCATGGTTTGGGATCAGTAATATTATCTGTTCACCGGATAGTGTTGATGTCTTTAATCAAAAAGTTGTCCAGGCGAGTATGGGGGCAATTCTCCGGGTAAAAGTGCATTATATTAATTTGCATGATTTGATGAACAGGATATCTGAAAGTAATTTTCCTGTATATGGAACTTATCTTGACGGTAAGCCGGTTTATGATTGTAATCTGAGTGCGAATGGAATAATACTGCTTGGAAATGAGTCTGCCGGAATAAGTTCTTCTCTTGAAAAATATATTACTCAAAAAATAAGGATCCCCTGTTTTTCTGATACTACAGAAGGTATAGATTCCCTTAATGTATCAATGGCAGCAGCTATAATCTGCTCAGAATTCAGGCGGAAAATCCGGGGTTATTCAAAATGAAAGGATATAAGCCAGAGATTTGACTGTAGTTTGTCAATGGCTGTAACAAAATGAGGCTTACTTGTGGCGGGATCATGTACAAGAACATCAAGCATTCCCACTGCAAGTTTCAGTTCCGTGGAAAATTTAAAATATTTATTGTAAAAGTCGATCCCAAAACCAACCTCATAATATATATCAGATCTTTTTAACCTCAGATAAACTTTATCCATATCGTCATATTCTTTCCTGGCTGCCAAATCTATGCGGTAATTTGCACCTCCTACAAGGTATGGCCTGAAATTATTTATCCGTCTTGATTTATACTTTATAATCATCGGGAACTCCAGGAATGATGACTCAATCCTGTTATCATCATTGAATAATATGTTGTTCTTATGGTAAGAGATATTTCTCTGTCCAAAAGTAATTCCCGGCAGAAAACGAAAATCAAAATATTCGTTCAGTTTAAAATTTGATACTATTCCCACATTAAAACCCGGACTTAACCGGCTTACATCAGCATAAAGTGTATCGTTTGCATAAGAATCACCTGATAAGGTAACGTTAAAATCCATTGTATTTAACCCAACCGTAAAACCAAAATGTACCGGTTTTTTATCATATACAGGATCGTGCCGTACTTTCTTTCTTTGTGCAAAAAGGATTGCAGGGCATAATAATAACAATATGAAAAGATATCTACGCAAATTTATATATAGTGTTACGAGTTATCCACCTTCTCCGCCAGCTGGCGGATACGGCGGACAAAGCGGGTTACGAGTTACGAGTTCCCATTTAAGCATTTAATCATTCAATCATTCATTCATTTAATCACTTTAAGTACTTAAAAGATAAACTAAATATAGTCTGGAATTATTTTGTATGCAGCTCTTTTTTTCCATAGTACAAACATGCAATCCCCATAGTTAACTCTTCAAAACAGGCATCTGTAAAGCCGGTCTTTCTCATAATATCCAGAAAATTAATCCTGTCAGGAAAAGCATTTACTGATGCCGGCAAATACCTGTATGCCGATGCATCCTTTGAAAACAGGCTTCCGAAAAAGGGTAAGATCCTGAAAAAATAAAAATTAAATATATTCTTAAAAAACGAACTCCGTGGTTTTGAAAATTCCAGCACAACTAACAGACCTCCCGGCTTTAGCACTCTTAACATTTCAGCAAGACCTTGATTCAGATCTTCGAAATTCCGTACTCCAAACGCGACCATTGCAGCATCAAACGACTGATCATCAAACTGTAATGCTTCCGAATCGCCCTGAACAAGTGTTATTATATTTTCAAGGTTTTTTCTTACCAGCTTTTCTCTCCCTTTTGCAAGCATACCCTCAGATATATCTACCCCAATTATTTTCCGGGGTTTTAGCTTTAGCGCTTCTATTGACAGGTCACCTGTTCCGCAAGCTACATCAAGTATCGTTTCAGGCGAAGCTTGAGAAAGGATATGAATTGCTCTTTTCCTCCACCTGCGATCAATTCCAAAAGAGAGAAAATGATTCAGAAAATCATAACGCCAGGCAATATTATCGAACATCCGGGAAACCTGGTCTTTCTTATTTCCTGCAGATGATTTATAAGGATTTACCACTTCGTTTCAGAAAAACAAATTAACTGATCAGTAAATAATATTCAAATATAGTAAAAGGTAACTTAATCAGTCCACAGTCGGCAGTCCACAGTCGGCAAAAATGCAAAGTATAATAATATTTACAATTTTAGCATTTTAAACTTTAGTCATTTTAGCATTTTAGCATTTAGTCATTCACTCATTTACTCATTCACTCATTTACTCATTTACTCATTTAAGCATTTAAGCATTTAAGCATTATTACCTTTAAAAGCAATAAAAATGTTTTCGCTTCACCTTTTTTTCTAATTTTACGCCGATAAAATAAAAAGGATTTCATGGGGTAAACGTGCCAAGTTTTTTACTCTTTACTTTTTACTCTTAACTCTTTACTTTTTTTAATTTGTAATTTGTAATTTATAATTTTCACCTATGTATACATACAATTATTTACTATCCTTTGCAATTCAGGTATTTGAAAAAATGGGGTGTCCCACCCATGATGCAGAAGCTGCTGCAAAAGTTTTTCTTCGTGCCGAACTAAGAAATCTTCCATCTCACGGTATGCTGAGAATGAAAGATTATTTTCAGTTATGGGAAGCCGGCCGGATAAACACCAAACCGGAGATAAGAATCATTTATGAGTCTCCAGGCACTGCTGTTGTTGATGGTGATATGGCTATCGGTATGGTAGCTTCCACACGGTCGATGGAAATAGCTATTGAAAAAGCCAAAGTTAGCGGAACAGGCTGGGTGGCTACACAAAATTCCAATCATTTCGGTATAGGCAGTTATTATGCCATGATGGCACTGGAGCATGATATGATCGGCATTGCCATGACCAATGCCAACCCTTTTGTTGCGCCTACTAATTCTGTAAGCAAACTGCTTGGCACAAATCCTATTGCATTTGCTGTACCGGCTAAAAATCAACCTGCATTTATTGCTGATTTCTCATCCACTCCCATAGCAAGGGGGAAACTTGCCGTTGCTGCAAGAAAAGGAGAAAAGGTTTCTTATGGTTTCGTCCAGGATAAAGAAGGGAATCCCTCAAATGATCCTGATATTCTGAAAGAAGGTGGAACAATGCTGCCTCTGGGAGGCGACCTGGAACACGGAAGTCATAAAGGTTATGCTTTGGGTGCCATTATAGATATCCTCACCGGGGTTGTTTCAGGAGCAAACTTCGGACCATTTGTACCGCCAAATCTTGCCTTTTTGCCAATGCCCGAGGTGCAGGTTGGGAAAGGCATGGGACATTTCTTCGGAGCAATGAGAATTGATGCTTTCCAAACTGCAGATGTCTTTAAATCAAGAATGGATAAATGGATAGATACATTCCGGAAAGCAAAACCAATAAAAGGGAAACAGGTGCTGATACCCGGTGATATTGAACGCGAGGCTGAAGAAAGGATTGGAAAAGAAGGTATTCATATTCTACCTTCAATAGTTAAGGAGCTTAAAGAAATTGCCAACAAGCTTAAAGTTGATTTTGAAGAAAAGTAGTCAGGCTTTCGAAAACCTAACAATATGAACCTTATTCATAAGATCTTATTGGTTTTTCACCGGCAGTTAGTTGTCTTGCTTATATTGTTCTTTTTTCCCAACGTAATCATGTATGG
>JAUXED010000061.1 GCA_030618105.1 Bacteroidota bacterium
AAAACCGAACAACCTGCATACAAAGCAATAGCATGACCGGCAGCGGTATCCCACTCCATGGTTGGCCCGAGTCGCGGATATATATCTGCTTTACCCTCAGCAACCATGCAAATTTTAAGTGAACTGCCCTTTATTACAACCTCAGCTTCTCCATATTCCTGTTGCAGTTTCTTAAAATAATCTCTTGTCTCAGGAGACAAATGTGAACGGCTGCCTACAATACGAAAATTTTTAATTATTCTGTTTGCTTCAATTTTATCGGCCCTTGCCAGCAACTTGTCTAAAGAAGAAAAATTATTCTTGTCAGAAACATTCTCAATTTTGTACGAGCCTGTTTGCTTTTCGGCAAAATAGAGTTGTTTATGAACAGGAACGAAAACAACTCCGATAACCGGGGTTTGCTTCTCAATAAGTGCAATATTTACTGTGAACTCTCCATTTCTCTTAATAAATTCCCTGGTTCCATCCAACGGATCAACCAACCAGTATCTCTCCCATTTTAACCTTTCTTCAAAAGGAGTCTTCTTACCTTCTTCACTGAAATATGGGATACCTGTAGCTGAAAGTATCTCGTTTATAAGATTATCCGCTTTTCTGTCGGCTAATGTTAAAGGAGATTCGTCTTCTTTAAATTGCACTTCATAATCCTCTGAGTTATAGACCTCCAGTATCTCCTCTCCTGCTCTAAGGGAAGCATGAACTGCATCTAAAAGCAGTTTTTCACTTTTTTTCATATAATGTTACTGGTTACTTGGTTATCCACCTTCGTTAAAACTACGGTGGACAAAGCTGGTTACTGGTTAAAAATAAAGTAAGCTTAAAATTGCAACTGTCACAAACATATAGATCATAGTAAGCGGGAAACCCACTTTAAAAAAATCTTTAAATTTATAACCTCCCGGACCATATACCATAAGGTTGGTCTGGTATCCGACCGGTGTCATAAAATTAGCTGCTGCAGCATAAGCTACAACAAGAATAAACGGCATATATGGCAACTCAAGGTTTACTGCCATTGTCAGCGAAATTGGAAAAATAATTGCAACAGCTGCTTTATTTGTAATATATGCTCCCATAAATGCTGTTATCAGGTAGATACCAAACAGGATACCTGTCTTACCAAAAGGGATAAAAATATTAATGAAAAAGTTAGCAACCAGGTCTGCCGCTCCTGATTTAATCATGGCTGTACCTAAGGCAAGTGACATAACAATAATGAGAGCCAGGTCATAATCAATACCTTTTGGAAGATCTTTCGGATTAGTAACCTTCATAACAAGTGAAGCCAGAAGCAAAACTATAAGACCCATAAACAATGGAATTATATGTAATGCTGACAGGATAATAGATAAAATCAAACCACCAACCAGTGCGGGAATTTTATAGGCTTCAAAACGCTGAAAGGTTTTTACTTTTGAGATATAATAAAAGTCTCCTGTATCTCTTGATCTGCTTATAAAATCATCGCCTGAATACAACAACAAAACATCACCTGCCTTTAAAACAACATCCCGGAGTTTACTTTCAATTGTTTCTTCATTCCGGTGAACACCGATAACTGCAGCATCAAATTTTGCGCGGAAGTTTATTTTATTCAGACTTTTATTAATAAGAGACGAGTTATGTGAAATAACAATTTCCACCATCTCGGTCTTTTTCTTCCTTTTTAACATACCCACTGAGGGAATCGAAAGTCCTAAATTTCTATCAATAAGATCAGTAACCTTATCTGTATTACCGGCAAAAACAAGGATATCACTTTCGGACAGGATAAGGCTATTTGAAACTACAAAAATCTTTTTTTCATTTCTTTGTATTTCAACAAGGTACAATCCTTTTAAATCCCGAAGTCCTGATTCCTCCACATTTTTCCCAATTAGCTTTGATTTTTTACGTATTTGGGTTTCAATTAAATATTTCCGGTTTGTTCCCTGTATATCATCCAATGGGTGCTTCCTTTCAGGCAGCAACCTGTAACCCCAAAACATAAAATATAAGTATCCAATAACAATCATGGGAAGTCCAACCCAGATAAAATCAAAAATATTTAAAGGTCCAAGATCTTGTACAATAGTCTGATCAGCAACCAGACCACTCACAATTAAATTAGTAGAGGTGCCGATTAAAGTGGCACATCCACCTAAAATAGCTGCATATGAAAGGGGAATAAGAAATTTTGATGGTGAAACTTCATTCCGCTTGCACCAGTTATTTACATAAGGCATCATTACTGCAACCAGTGGAGTATTATTGAGGAAAGCAGAAAAGCCGGCTATTGACAGCATCATACGGCTTAGAAATCCCTTATAACTTTTCGCACCTGAAAATATTTTTTCAAATATATTATCAATTACTGCTGTACGCCGGATAATATCACCAAAAAGAAGTAACATGATTATCACTGCAATTTGCTCATTGGCAAAACCACTCAGTATCTCACGTGGGGTAAGAACACCAAAGAAACCAAGAATTACCACAGCTACCAGGAAAGTAAAAGTAGCTCCCAGTATTTCCAGGTAAAGGGAAATAATAATGAAGAAAATAATAATCAGAACAAGAATAAGGTGAAAACTTATCATAAAATTCTGTTAATAAAGGGAAGATAAGTCATAAAGTCAGCATGATGCACGATATATGCCTCTGTCGATCTTTTTACAAGGTCCCCTTCAGCAGCATGGGTTGCAATTATATGACATACTTCAGGTGGCACACCACATTCCTCTGCAAGTGAAACACCGGAGAAAGGATGGCGCAAATATTTACCATACTTGCTCTGAACAGTTTTCCCATTCTCATCAAGCTTGTATTCAAGAAGTTTGCCTACATCGGCAAGAATGGCACCTGAGATGAGAACATCCATATCGATGGGTAGTTCTTCGCCAAAAAAACTTTGAATATTCTCACCACTTTCCTGTGCTATATTTACAACACATCTTTTATGTGCCATAAAACTAACTTTTAAATCAGCTCCTGCTTTCAGAGTGAAAGGTATTTTTTCCAGATCCTCCGGACTCAAAACACTTCTTTCCAATGCGATTTCCCATGTTCTTGCTGTCTTCTCTCTTAACTCATCATTGTTGATCCAATTCAGTTCAGGCCAGATTCTTAAAACTTCCTTTTTCATTATTTCAATGTTAAATGTTGCTATTAGCTTTTAGCTGTTAGCTATTAGTATATTAATGCATTTTTTTCCTTTATTCCATCTATTCCCTCTAATCCCTTCTTCAACCCAACTTAGCAATAATTGCATCTGCCATTTGTTCAGTTGATGCTGCACCTTTTTCAATAACATCCGGCTGCCCGGACATTTTCATCATATCGTAGGTTCTGATCTTTCCTTCAAGAATCACTTTGGCAATAGCATCCCTGACTTTTGTTGCAATTTTATGCTCGTCGATATAGTCCAGCATCATACATGACGACTCTATCATCGCTATCGGATTAACTATTGAAATATTGTATCCGGCATATTTGGGTGCCGAACCATGTGTTGGCTCAAATACCGCGATCCCATCTTCAGAAAACTGTGCACTGCATGCAAAACCCAGTCCACCTATCAACCCTGCGAAACCATCTGACACGATATCACCGAACATATTACCTGCAACTATAACACCATAGTTTTCCGGGTTTTTTGTAAGCCACATCATCTGGGCATCAATATTTGTATTCCAAAGTTCAATATCAGGGAAATCACTTTTTTGAATTTCCATTGCCAGTTTAAACATCATACCTGAAGTCTCTCTTATAACATTTGGCTTCTCGCAAACAGTAACCGATCTGTATTTATACTCACGGGCATGAACAAATGCTGCACGGAGGATCCGTTCTGTAGCTTTCTTTGAAAATATCCTGGTTGAAACCGACAGCTCATTCTTAGGATTATCACCAAAATTTTTCACAAATTTCGGATGTGTCATTAATGCCTCATACACCTTATCAGGCGGATCAGACCATTCAACTCCTCCATACAAGCCTTCAGTATTTTGACGGAAAATAACAACATCAACTTCAGGTTCCTCAATAGTATTGTTTTTACCCCTGCGGATAAAATTTAACGGGTTCCCTTTATATGATTTGCATGGCCGGATACAAATATCAAGGTTAAAATATTGTCGCAAACCAACTATCGGACTGGAATAAATATATCCATTCCCTTGCAATGCAGGATTAAGTTCATCTGCAGCTTCATCCTTGGGTTTTGAAGTAATTGCTCCAAAAAGAGCTATTTTGTGTTGTTGTAATAATTCAATTGTCCTGTCCGGTAATGGATTTCCCTCCTTTTTCCAGAATTCCCACCCGATATCCCCTTCAATATAATCAGCTTTGAAACCTGCTGCTTCAATTACCCTGATGGCTTGTTTCAATACCTGACTGCCAATTCCATCACCCGGCAATGTTACTATCGTTCTCTGTGACATAATCAAATTTGTTTTTTTTAGAATAAATATAGTAACTATTCAGTGCCTTAAGATTAAATAAAGAAGTGTCTAAAGTGTCTAAAGTGCCTAGAATGCCTAAAGTTAAAACTTCTTCTCTTCCCATTTATTCATTTAATCATTTTATCATTCACTCATTTACTCATTTCTTCACTTTAAGTACTGATTAGTTACGAAATATAAAATAACCTATAACTTTTTCCCTTCATTATTCAGTGCCCGAAGATAATAGATTTACAATTATTGTTAATATGTTAAATAAATGTTTTTATAATAAGTTCCGTTTATTAAAATCCTTTACCTTTGCTTTTCGTTTATATACGTACATAATGAAAGAAATAAAATCACTTGAACCTAAAATACTCTGGCAATATTTTGCAGATGTCATAGAAATTCCTCGTCCTTCAGGTAAAGAAGAGAAAATCAGACAATATCTGATAGATTTTGGAGAAAAATCCGGCCTTGAAACAGTTACTGACAATACGGGGAATGTCCTTATCAGAAAAAATGCTACATCCGGGATGGAAGCCGTGAAACCGATTGTTTTACAGGGACATATGGATATTGTTGCTGAAAAGAACGCTGAGTCAAACCATGATTTTGAAAACGACCCGATAAGTGCATATATTAATGATGAATGGATCACTGCTAATGGCACTACTCTGGGTGCAGATGATGGTATTGGTGTTGCAGCAATGTTAGCTGTTTTATCAGATAATGGACTTAAGCATGGACCAATTGAATGTTTATTCACTATTGAGGAAGAAACAGGGATGACGGGAGCAAGACGATTAGAACCGGGATTACTCAATGGCAAAACTCTTATTAATCTTGATTCTGAAGATGAAGGTGAACTTTTTATCGGGTGTGCCGGCGGTATTGACACTTTAGCAACATTATCGTACAAAACTAAACGGGTTCATAATAATTCAATAGCATATAAAATTTCTATTAATGGTCTGAAGGGTGGACATTCAGGAGATGAAATTAACAAGGGGCTGGGGAACTCAAATAAAATACTGAACAGGATACTCTGGAATGCAGAAAAATTGTATAAAATAAAAATCGGCAATTTTGATGGTGGAAACCTTAGAAATGCTATTCCGAGAGAAGCCTCTGCTATTATTGTCATCAGGGAAAAACATAAGAATAATTTTGAAAATTATCTCAGGGAAATCTCCCGGAAAATAAAGAATGAACTGGCAGTAACCGAGCCCGGACTGCAGATCAAACACGAGCGTGTAGAGCAACCCGGAGAGGTTCTGAGAGAAGGTGTACAGAAACGATTACTAAATGCTATATATGCCTGTCCTCATGGTGTTGTAGCAATGAGTCAGGAAATGAAGGGCATGGTTGAAACTTCAACAAATCTTGCCTCTGTCAAGTTTATTGAAGGAAACCGGATATTTATAACAACCAGTCAGAGGAGCTCTGTTGATTCGGCTAAGCAAGATATTGCCGATCAGGTTGCCAGTACATTCCATCTTGCAAAAGCGAAGGTAGAATATACCGGAAGCTATCCCGGATGGGCTCCGAACCCTGATTCTGAAATAGCAAAAATAGTTGCCGGATCGTATGAAAAATTATTCAATAAGAAACCTGTAATACGTTCAATTCATGCCGGACTGGAATGCGGATTGTTCCTTGAAAAATATCCTGATCTGGATATGATCTCTGTAGGTCCGCAAATGAAGGGTGTCCATTCGCCTGATGAAAAACTTCATATAGGATCAACACAGCGATTCTGGAAGCTACTGGTCGATGTGCTAGAAAATATGCCGGAAGAAGGGAATAGAGGGAGTTAGAGGGAGTAGATGGAAGAGTGGAATGATGGAAGAATGTATGATACAGTTTGATTAACTTGCACTTGAAACATTATAAAAGCAAATTGAGAAGTAACTGACATTACAACCATCTAATCATTCCACTTGTTTCCTGTTTTCTGAAATTAATTAGCAAAACTATGCCCTAATCATACATTTTCTGTTTATTTTGTGCTGTATTAATAATCATCCGGTTTGAACGATTTGAAACATATCATAAAAAGTTTTGATACCATTTCCCTGACAAAAATGGATAAAGTCAGGTTAATGGACCGGATAGATACCAAGTTCATTTTCTCCTCAGAACTGCTTCCCGGAATACTTGAAAAGTCATCTGATAATTATAGGATACTGGAAGAAAAGTCAGGATCAATTTTCCCTTATAGCAATCTGTATTTTGACACTCCGGAATTTAATATGTACACTGTTCATCATAACAGGCAATTAAATAGATACAAAGTGCGGTTCAGGGAATATGTTGATTCCGGAATTATTTTTCTCGAAGTAAAATTCAAGAACAACAAAAGAAGAACTATTAAAACACGTATCAGGCGACCTGCATTTGAGGAAGCCCTGATTGGAGAATCAGCTGATTTCATAAATCAACTTGTACCTTACGAGGCTAAAGATCTTATCCCGAGGATCCGCACCAAATTCAACAGGCTAACCCTGGTACATAAGACTGTAAAAGAGAGAATTACGATTGATACAGGACTGCGGTTTACCGGCAATGATAAAGAATTTGAACTACCTTTTATTGCTATTGCTGAAGTTAAACATAGCAGGTCCTCATCACGATCTGATTTTATTGACCTGTTATTGGATCACAGGATATTTCCACAAGGACTGAGCAAGTATCTTTTAGGGATCGTATTAACCCATGAAGGAATTAAATATAATCGCTACAAACCTAAATTATTAACACTTAAACAGATAAGCCATGGGAAATTTCATCATCAACTCATTTCCTGAGTTGCTAAAAATATTCAGTGTAGAATTCATTAATATTCCCAATTTCTTTGAGCTGCTCATCAGGTTCATTTTCAACTTTCTGGTAGTGCTCATCCTTGTCAGGTTTTTATATTACCCCCTTGCCAGGAGAAAGGAATATTTTTTCTCATACATTTTAGTAAGCACTATTGTTTTCCTTGTAACCTATTCACTTGTAAGCATTGCCGATCTCAGCACAGGGGTTGCTATTGGTTTGTTTGCTCTGTTTGGTATCCTGCGATTCCGGACCAGACAAATACCCGTAAAAGAGATGACATATCTGTTCCTGGTTATCGGAATATCTGTTATAAATGCTATGCTTAACGATCAAACCAGTTATGTGGAATTGATCTTCATAAATATGATCATTTTGTTCGTTGCATGGGCGGCTGAGTTATTCTGGAAAAAAAATACCGAGAACTCAAAATTTATCAACTACGAAAAGATTGACCTGATCATGCCGGGTAAAAGAAAAGAACTGATTGATGATCTGAAGAAAAGAACCGGATTAAATATAACAGATGTTGAAATTGGAAGGATAAACTTCATGAGGGACACAGTGCGGATACGAATTTTCTTTTGTGAAGCAAAACCTAAAAATCATTTTGATGACGGAATAAGTATCAGGTAGAATATAAGAAGTCATTAAGTAGTCATTGAAAAGGTCATTAAGTGGTCATTGAAGAGGTCATTAATAACAACAAATGACGTACGCCGCAGGCGTACTAATGACAGCGAACGAAGTGAGCAATTGACGCAAGCGATAGCGAGCATATGACGTGAGCGTTAGCGAACTTTTCTTACAACATCAAGCACAGTTCCATCCACCCATTTAACCACAGCAATTATCTGATCGTCAAAATGTGCTTTTTCGGGTTTCCCGCATATCTTTTCAGCTTCATCCTTTAGTTCATTTATACTTTTTACAGGCAGATCAGAGCCTTTTAGTTTCTCAAGCAAATCGGTTCTTAATGGATTTACAGCAATCCCTCTTTCTGTTACTATTACATCGATCAGTTCTCCGGGTCCGCAAAGAGTTGTAACTTCATCAACAACCACCGGTATGCGATCGCGGAACAAAGGGATGGGTAATATTACTGTTTTTGAAAAGAGGCAATTCTGCCACCCACCTATGCCATGCAGCAGGTATCCGTCGGAATGAGTTACAACATTAGCATTAAAATTTACATCTACTTCAGTTGCACCAAGAATAGCAACATCCACCATACCTGCAAAATTTCCTTTTCCGTGATAATTATATGAAGTAAAAGGGCTGGTCCGGACATGTCCCGGGTTTTCTGCCATTGAACGAATCCCTTCCATGTCAAAAGTTTGTCCATCAAGGATATAATCAATAAGACCTTCTTCGAGCATAGAAACCAGGTACTTATTGCTTCCTCCCCTGGCAAACCTTGCTTTTATCCCCTTTTTCTGCATAATCTTCTTAAAAAACTCTCCCACTGCAAGCGATGTACCACCGGCACCTGATTGAAATGAAAAACCATCATGGATAATTCCTGTTTCATCACAGAATTTTGCGGTTATTTCAGCCAACAGCAACCTGTCCGGACTCTTAGTGATCCTTGTAGTACCGGAAATAATCTTTTCCGGATCACCAAGCTTATTAACTTCAACAGTATAATCTACATAATTTCCTTGTATCTGCCAGGGTACGCATGGAAACGTAACCATATTATCTGTTACAACAATTACCTTATCAGCATACTGTGAATCAGCCAGGGCAAAACCAAGTAACCCGGTGGCAGAGTCTCCATACAATCCGTTAGCATTCCCAAAAGGATCGGCACATGCTGCACCGATCACAGCAATATCAATTTTCACCTCACCATCCTGAACAGCCTGGTACCGTCCGCCATGAGAGCGAAGTACCCCTACTCCTTTCATTTTTCCCTGTGATGCAAAACGCCCAAGTGCTCCATTCATACTACCTTCAATGTGATGAATTGTTCCGTCTTCAAGGTATTGGATAAGATGTTCATGACATGGGAATGAAGCAGAAGGAAACCAGCGAAGGTCCTTTACTCCCATTTCTTTAGCAATATCAAACAACTGGTTTGCAAGCATATCCCCATTTCTGAAATGATGATGAGTGGAAACAGTCATGCCATCTTTCAACCCTGCTTTTTTAAGAGCTTCCTTAAGTGTTCCTACACGCTTATTCCCGTCTGAAGGAAAATCTTTACATGAATAAATTTTCGGACTGTGTTTTACTCCTGCCGCAATATGCTTACCTACTCCTTCATAAGGAACCACAGGCTTCCCGTTAATTTCCATCGGAACACTCCGTCCGGCAGCGTTTTTTGTTAATTTGGTTTCTGGCATCTTTGTTATGTTACGGGTTACGGGTTTCAGGAATCAATCCAAGTTTTACTGCAAGGTTAATCGTTTTCTCAGCTCTTTTCACTACAGGAAGGTCGATCATTTTTGATCCAAGGGCAATCACACCGAGGCCTTTTTCTTTCGCCGTGTAAAAAACATCCATAATTTTTTGTGCTTTCTCTATTTCTTCTTTTGAGGGAGCAAAACATTCATGGATAATACTTATCTGTCGCGGATGGATACAGCCCATTCCTTCAAAACCAAGTGACCTGGAAATTTTCACACTTTGCCGCAGTCCCTCCATATCTCCAACATCCGAGAAAACAGAATCAATTGCCTGTATTCCTGCAGCTTTGCATGCATTAACCAGACGTGTACGTGCAAATAGTGTTTCCGTTGCTTCATTTGTTCGAACCACACCGAGATCGGCTGTAAGATCTTCAAGACCTATTGCCAACGCAACAATATTCTCAGATGCTGAAGCAATCTCAAATGCCTTTTCCACACCAAGTGCAGTTTCAATAATCGGCATCAGAAAGACCTCCTGTATGATTTTATGCTTTTTAATAAGATTACTGATTTCTTCTTCAACCTGCTTTATCTGTGAAGCATTTTCACATTTGGGAACCAGTACAACATGCACATTATGTGGAATGATATATTTCAGGTCCTCCAATCCATCAGGAAGCTGGTTTATTCTAACCATCCTTTCAGATCCATAGAAATTAACCTGCCGCAAAGCATTACGAACAAGTAATCTTGCCTCCATTTTCTTTGCAGGTGCCACAGAATCTTCAAGGTCAAGTATAATACCATCAGGATTATGAACACCCGCGTTAAGCATCATCTTTGGATTATTGCCCGGAAGGTATAGTCTGGAAAACCTGAAACGGTCCCTGACAGGAGGATATTTGTTTTCATCTATCATATCCGGAATAAATTCTTTACCGGTATCAGATATTTGTTTAACAGCTGCTTCCAGTCTGGCAGATATTGTAAATGGCAATGCACCTGCATCCTTCAGGGTTAGTTTAATATTGTCAATCCCGAAGAATTCAATTTCGTTGCGACATAGCTGCTCAATAGATGACCCGTACATTGACTTTACTTTTGAATCTAAGTTGATCCGGACACCTCCTTTTTCAGTCAGTTCCAACTTCACATAACAATCAGATCTCACCTTTGGACCGGCAATCCCTGCCTCAGCAATTTTTTGTTGTTGTTTCACTCTTGCTTTGTTTAACAATTAATATTTGTGCATACCATTAAAGCATAATAAGTATACGGATTTTGCGATCCGCCTTGGCGGAGAAGCAATCTTTCATGGCTTTTCGTATAGCTTAGTAAAACTTCACTTCACCTCATCACCTCATCACCTCTTCACCTCATCTCCTCATTTCCTTCTTTAGTTCACTTTAAGTACTTCCTAACTACAAATATCTTAATTTTTTTTCTTTTTCTAACTTTTTTGCATTGTTAAGTTTTATATTTGCCCTACGAATCACTTCAATAAAACAAATCATGAAAAAAACATTTCTATTATTAATACTACTGTCTTTTGTAGGGTTTGGAGCATTACAAGCCCAGGATTACGGAACCGGTATCGGGATACGGGGTGGTCCGGCGCAGGGAATTACTGTAAAGCATTTCATCAGCAGCACCACTGCTCTTGAAGGAATAGTATCCACAAGGTGGCAGGGATGGGTTGTCACAGGACTGTATGAGATCCACGCTGACCCATTCAAAGTAAGAGAGTTGAAAGTTTTCTATGGTGCCGGTGCACATATTGGATGGTGGTACGATCCGGATGCTCCGTGGGCTGATGCCGGTAGTGAATACACGATAATTGGTATTGATGCTATCCTCGGACTGGAATATTCGTTTGATGAGATACCGATCTCTCTCAGCATTGACTGGAAACCTGCTTTCAACCTTTTCGGTCACACAGGTGGATGGTTTGATGGAGGCGGTATTTCTATAAGATACATTTTCTAGCCTGATTTAATCCACAATTATGTTGTGTTGAAGAGTTTATGAGTTTATAAGTTTATAAGTTAAGAATTGCAGTGTTAAGGGTTACGTGTTTCATGTTACGAGTTAATTTCGAACTTCGAATATCAAATTTTTCTTTACAATTAAACTCATCAACAAATAAACAAATAAACAAATAAACTTACATAGGATAAAGAGTTTATGAGTTTATAAGTTAAGAAATTGTGTTGCAGTAGTATAGCAGTGATGCTATGCTTTTTACCAGACGAAATAATAACGTTATTAATAACGGCATTAATTACGTTATTAATAACGTAATTAATTTTATGAATTTCGAATATCTTTCCGAATTCTTCCAGCTTCGAACTTCAGGCTTTTATCTCTTATTTTTATTTTTTCTCACAAAGTTCGGTCAATACTCCAAAAGTTGATTTGGGGTGAAGAAAACCAATATCCATTCCCTCTGCTCCTTTTCTGGAAACATTATCAATTAGTCTCACTCCTTTTTCTTCAGCTTCTTTCAGCTTCCGGTTAATATTATTAACTGCAAAAGCAATATGGTGGATGCCTTCTCCTTTTTTTGAAATGAATTTTGCAACAGGACTTTCAGGATCAGTAGGTTCAAGTAACTCAATCTTTGTCTGCCCTACTTTAAAAAAGGCTGTTTTCACTTTTTGGTCTTTTACTTCTTCTATACTATAGCAATCCAGTCCTAATACTTTTTCGTAAAAGGGGATAGCTTCCTCCAGACTTGTAACTGCTATTCCAATGTGTTCAATATGAGATGGGTTCATGATATGTATTTTTTTTACAAAATTAAGTATTAATAACCAAGAAGTTATATGACTTATATCAATTATTTGATGAGTTGTGGTTGTTATTAAACATGATTAATTTAGGCAATGATTTTTTCTTAAATTTGCTAGCTATTTAGTCCTTCCAATTATAATGAAAAAATATTTTGTTAATATTTCATTACTATTAAAACGGTTAACTCTGGTTTTAATTTTATTATCAATAAGCAGGCTTGTTTTTTATTTTCTAAATTACTCATATTTTTCTGATCCCGGCATTTGGGAAACAATAAAACTTTTTATTGCCGGAATACAATATGATATTGCAACAGTTCTGGCTTTCAATATCCTGTTCATAATTTTATACCTGCTCCCCGGTTCCTATCACTTTCACAGGAAGTTTCATACAATAATGAAGATATTGTTCATTGTTGTAAATGGTATAGTTCTGGCATCTAATTTCGCTGATTGTGAGTATTTTAAATTCGTCAACAAACGCACTACGGCTGACATACTTCCATATATTTTTCTGAGCGATGATCTGGTAACCCTGATGCCTCGCTTTATCAGGGATTTCTGGTACCTTTTCATAATATGGTTCTCTACATTATTTGCCATCTGGTATTTCTATCCCAATCAGGTAAAACCAGGAAAAAGTATACAAATTCCGTGGTTTAAGTACATATACCAGGGAGTATTCTCTATCCTGTTGCTTGGAATATTCCTTGTAGGATTCAGGGGGACACGATTAAAACCTCTGCGTATTATTGATGCAGCACGGTATACTGAAACAAAGAATATCCCACTGGTTCTGAATACTCCTTTTACTATATTGAAAACTATTGGTAATAACAGGCTTACAGAAAAAAACTATTTTACTGAAAATGAGGCAATATCATACTTCAATACAGTTAAAGATTATTCTTCTAACAAAAATTTCCGGTACCAAAATGTGGTTATTTTAATCATGGAGAGTTTCTCGAAAGAATATATCGGTGCCTTATCCGGTGATGATAGTTACACCCCCTTCCTTGATTCACTTAGTAAACACGCACTGATATTTCCAAATGCTTTTGCTAATGGTAAAAGATCAATTGAAGCTATGCCATCTATCATTGCTTCATTACCTACACTGATGACAAGCTCGTATATTTCTTCCGGATATGCAACAAACAATATAAACGGTCTTGCATCATTGCTAAAAAACAAAGGGTATCATACATCGTTTTTTCATGGAGGA
>JAUXED010000166.1 GCA_030618105.1 Bacteroidota bacterium
GTTAGTGAAGTCCTTGATGAGCTATTCAGTGACCTGGGGATAAAATATATTGTTGTCGAGGAACAAATAGTGCTCAGATTACCGGAGAAAAAGGAAGGTGAAAAGCAAATACCGGATAAGTTTACAATTAGTGGATATGTGCGTAATGCAGTTAACGGAGAGATACTGATCGGTGCAACAATTGTGACAGTTGATCCGCTTCAGGGTACAACAACTAATAGTTATGGTTTTTATTCATTTACAATTATTCAGGGAAGATATACCGTGAGATATTCTTATATGGGTTACAGTAGTGCAGAAAAAGAAGTTGATCTTACAGGTGATAAAAACCTGGATATTGAATTAGAAGAAGACCCTTCAATGCTGGATGAGGTGGTGATCCGGGCGGATGAGAATCTTCCTGAGATACAGAAAAACCAGATGGGGAAGGTCAGTATCCACCCACGTGATGTACAGGATATGCCGGCATTAATGGGAGAAGTGGATGTTCTGAAATCGTTGCAGTCTGTGCCCGGAATAAATTTTTTTAGTGATGGGTCAACACTCTTTTATGTAAGGGGTGGTAACAAAGATCAAAACCTGATATTGCTTGATGAGGCACCTGTTTACAATCCTGCCCACCTTCTCGGTTTCTTCTCGGTATTTATACCTGATGCGGTAAAAGATATTAAAGTTTACAAAGGGAATTTGCCTCCTCAGCATGGGGGCAGGTTATCGTCACTGATAGATATTAAGACCAAAGATGGAAATATGCGGCATTTTGGAGTCAGTGGAAATGTTGGTTTGGTTGCATCACGCTTCTCAGTGGAAGGTCCGGTGATAAAAGACAAAAGCTCATTCTTTGTTTCAGGGCGCCGGTCATATCTTAAATTGTATCTGGACAATGATAATTCCGATCTGGATGATCTTTATTTCTCTGACCTGTACGGAAAATTGAATTTCAGGATTAACAGGAATAACAGGCTGTTTTTTTCCGGTTACTATGGAAAAGATTATTTCAGAACCAGCAGTTCTGATCAGAATTCATCCGGTATTAACTGGGGCAATATGGTAGGCACTATCCGCTGGAACCATCTTTTCAGCGACAAGCTTTTCTCCAATACTACTTTATATGCCAGCAAATATGATTATTTCCTGGTTACTTCCTACGAAAATAAGTATCAGTGGAATTCTCATATTGCAAATATTGGTTTTAAGACCGATTTTACATGGTATATCCGGCCGGAAAGTACACTTAGGTTCGGTATTAAACTGGGAGGTCATAATTATAACCCGGGTAATTTTGAGATGGGCGATATTCCTGAAGGTACGTATTTCCCGCTTGTTCCACGCAAAAACAGTCGGGATTTTGCTTTATATGCAAGTCATGAAGTCGAGTTGGGTGAAAAGGTGTCACTGCAGTACGGCTTCAGGCTATCATCCTGGAAAAATATTGGTGAGTCTGTCGAATACACGTTTGACCAGCATCATAATCCGATAGATACTACCAGGTATGAAGTTGGCGAATCTTATCACAAATATACAAATTTTGAACCACGATTGGGATTGTTGTATCGGGTTGGAGAATATTCATCTCTCAAGGCAAGTTATACCAGGACATCCCAGTATATTCATATGATCACAAATTCAGTCAGTCCGTTCACTGCACTGGAAGTCTGGCTGCCCAGTGGCCCGAATATTAAACCGCAACTGGCTGATCAATTCTCAGTTGGCTGGTCAAAGAACTGGCCTGTGAAAGGCTGGCATTTTCAAGCTGAAGCATATTGCAGGGTTATGAATAACCAAATTGACTATAACCCTCATGCTAAAATGTTACTTAATCCTCTATTTGAATCTGAACTCAGATTTGGTGAAGCCCATGCTTATGGAATAGAATTTTTTGTGAAAAAAACATCCGGACGATTAAGCGGATGGGTAGGCTATTCACTATCAAAAACAAAAAAGCAAATACAGGATCTGTATAATAACGAGGTTTTCCCGGCATTTAATGACAGGCCTCATGATTTATCCATGTATATTAACTATAAATTATCTGAAAGGACAAAGTTTTCTGCAAACTGGATATTCTCGTCAGGTGCAGCAATTACTACTCCAACTTCTTTTTATAAATACAATGGTTATACAGTCCCCATTTATGCCGAGAAAAACAGGGATCGTTTACCACCCTATCATCGCCTCGATCTGTCTGTTGATATCCGGTTAAATCGGAAGGAAGCACGGTTTGAGCATAGTCTGAATATCTCTGTATTAAATATTTATGGAAGAAAAAATCCTTTTAGTATGAATTTCAATAAGACTCTGACCGATGAAGAACAATTTATTATTCCAGCTAATTTGGTTAAGAATTATGAGTTGGTCTCATCGCAGATATATCTTTATAAGGTAATACCTTCATTAAACTATAAATTCAGGTTTTAATGAATTTGAAACAAATAAAATACCTGCTTGTTTTCTTGATTTTTGTCTCTTGTGAGGCGGAGAGAGATTGGAACCTCCAATCAGGAAGTCTGCCGGTGATCGTTGTTGATGGGATACTAACCAACGAAAAGAAAGCACATGAAATAAGATTAACACATCCTGTTACGGAAATGAATCAAACTCCTGAACCCGTTTCCGGGGCTGTTGTTACTGTGTTTGACAGATCAAAGGTATATATCCTGCATGAAGATCCTGTTAAACCGGGATTATACAAAACAATTCCTGAATTCAGAGCTCTTTATGGAAAACAATACAAATTATACATAGAATTTCAGGATCAGGAATACACAGCAAAAGCATCCATGAAGCCGGTGACGCTTCTTAAACCAATGAATATTTTGCCTGTTGGTGAACTGTTCAAAATTGAGCTTCAGAAGAGTGATGAACCGGCTATGGTTGAGGTTTACCTTGACTGGTCGCACTTATCCGGCTATGAAGATAAACCGGCAGATGAAACTCATGCTAAAATTGTTTTTTATTCCTTGAATTCTATTGATATAAACGAAATGTTCAAACCGGGAAAAGAGACTGTTTTGTTCCCGGGGGGTACCAAAATATTACGAAAGAAATATTCATTATCAGATGATCATAAGGAATTCTTAAGAACCATGCTTTCCGAAACTGAGTGGAAAGGAGGGGTTTTTGATGTATTGCCGGGCAATGTATATACGAACATGAGCGAAGGAGCGGTTGGATTTTTTGCTGTTTCAACAGTGGTCTCCGATTCAACTGTGGTGGGAATGGAATAAAGGGAATAAATGGGATAGAGGGAGTAGAGGGAATAAAGGGAATAGAGGGAATAGAGGGAATAATGGAATAATGGAATAATGGGAAGATGAAGATAGAAGCTGGAAGCTGGAAAAAGAAATCACAATTCTTTTTCCCCCATTCTTCCAATATTCCAACATTCCAATAATCT
>JAUXED010000180.1 GCA_030618105.1 Bacteroidota bacterium
AATTCAGAAATTAAGGGAAGAATGGATTAGAGGGAATAGAGGGAATAGAGGGATTAAAGGGGATAGAGGGAATAGAGGGATTAGAGGGAATAAGGGGATTGCCGATTGTTAACTGATTAGTTATAAACTGATATTGTTACACCATCAAAGTTGGTATTGTATTGCTTCAGGGGGACTCTTGAAGGTCCCTTTTCGGTGGGGAAAGCAAGACTGGGCAGAACATACTCTGAACCGCATTCGGGACATTCAGCTATAGGATCACTTGTATTTTCAATAGTAACAGCAATGCTTTTATCTATATTAAAAGGGCACGTACGGTCAAATGCATAAAATTCGTCTTCAGAGAAACGGTAAACAATTATTCCGTTATAATCATATCCCGCTGAAGACCTTCCTGCATATACACTGGTGATTATAACAGAATTACCAATAGCATTCAGGTCGGTAAATTGTGGATCATCCAATCTTATGGAGAAATTTACGTAGGTATTAGGGATTATCGCCTCCTTTTTTTTTGTGCATGTAACAAAAATAAGAAGCGATAAAGCAGTTAATAAAATTTTACTTAAATTTGATATCAATGATTTAATGGTTTCATGAGTTACAAGTTCAATGCAAAGTTAGTTAAATTGTTGTTCGGAAGGTTGCTTTTTTTAATGATGATCCTGTTTATGTCACAGGGATGTATTCATCAAAAAAAATCAAAAATGGTGATAAAAGCTGAAAACAAGGCTGAGCGGATGGATAAGAAAAGAGAGAAAACCTATGAAAAAGAAAGAAATAAGGGACTGAAGCACCAGTATGAAATTCAAACAAAAGAAGTTCAGGAACGAATGAAACAATCAAGAAAAGATGCAGAAAAGTTTAACAGGCAAATGCGTAAACGCGAGCCTTTTTTTAAAAGATTATTCAGAAAAATATTTAAGAAATAATGGAAGACGGTGTTAGTGCTATATTGTATATTATTATCAGTGCCATTATTATTTTAATAGGGGTACTTGGTAAAAAGAAAAAACCACAACAGATTCCCGGTGGCTCAGGTAATGGGGAGCTTGAAGGAATGGACTTTTTTGAAAAATTAGGCTTAAAAGACATAGATGAAGATAAGGAAGAATATATTGATGTTGAGGAGGAGGTAGAAGAAACAAAAAAGGCGGGCGATAGCGAACTACATGAAATTTCAATTACACCAACCTTTAGTGATCAATCAGAAAAAATGGGTGAAGCCGAAGAGAAGATATTTGAAGAAGAAACAGAAAAGGAGAATGCATATAGTATACTATCAGATGAAGTTGATTATGATATAAATGAGATAAAGGAGGAATTTGATCTGAAAAAAGCTATAATTTACTCTGAAATAATCAATAGAAAATATGAATAGAAAAAGCAGTGCATCAGGTAGTAAAAACAATTGCTTTTTCTGATAATTTAGTTTAAATTATTTTCAGAATTTAAAAAATTTGTATATTTGCACCATGAAAGAGTTCCGGGATCCCGGAATTCTTTCTGTTTTTTTTGTATTATAACTAGAATGTATTATGGGAGTTATGTATCTTTCAAAGGAAGGGTTAACCAAACTTAAGAGTGACCTCGAGCAATTAGTCAAGGTTGAAAGACCAGGCATTTCAAGGCTGATAGCAGAAGCCAGGGATAAGGGCGATCTGTCGGAAAATGCTGAATATCATGCAGCTAAAGAAGCACAGGGAATGCTGGAGATGAAGATATCCAAGCTTAGGGAAAGCCTGGCAAATTCACAATTGCTTGATAAAAACAGGATTGATACATCCAATGTACAGATAATGAATAAGGTTAAGATAAAAAATAAAGCTAATAATCAGGTTATGGAATATATCCTTGTTGCTGAAACTGAGGCAAATTTGAAGGAAGGGAAAATTTCGATTACTTCACCTATTGCCAAAGGGCTGCTAGGGAAAAAAGCAGGTGATGTTGTGGATGTTAAAGTGCCTTCGGGAACTATACCGTTTGAAATTATCTGTATTTCACGTTAAATTTGTCAATAAATACCAGGATTATGACTACTATTTTCTCAAAAATCGTCAAAGGAGAAATCCCCTCTTACCGGATTGCCGAAAATGATCGTTTTTACGCTTTCCTCGATATTTACCCACTTGCGAAAGGGCATACATTGATTGTTCCCAAAAAGGAAGTCGACTATTTGTTTGATCTGGAAGATGAACTGCTTGCCGGAATGAATGTTTTTGCAAAAAAAGTTGCAAGGGCAATTGAAAAAGTGGTTACCTGTAAACGAATTGGTGTAGCAGTACTGGGACTTGAGGTTCCTCATGCTCACATACATCTGATCCCTATTAATTCAGAGGCAGATATCAGCTTCTCCAGACCAAAACTTAAATTCAGCGAGGCTGAATTTATTGAACTTGCTGAGAAAATAAGCAGGGAAGTGAAATTATAAGAATCTTCGAAGGCACGAAAATTGCAGGACCATCAAGTTGTTAATTAGTGTCTGTCAATAAAGTCGGCAGTCCACAGTCGGCAGTCGGCAGTCCACAGTTGGCAGTAGGCAATCGACAAAAATGCAAAATATAATAAAATTAGCCATTTTAGCATTCCAAATTTAAGGCACTGAATAGTTACCCATATTTATACCCGGATGAAAAGATTGTTAATTATTTCCTGTTTGATATTGAACCTGTCATATTTATTTGCTCAGGTTCA
>JAUXED010000014.1 GCA_030618105.1 Bacteroidota bacterium
GTTGAGAATGTTTATTTTCAAGTGCCCGAGCTAAGAGGATTTGAAAAGTTTTGTGAAGGACGTCCGGTGGAAGAACTGTCACAGATTGTTACAAAAATTTGTGGTGTGTGCCCGGGATGTCACCATATGGGTTCGGGTAAAGCTGCCGATGCTGTTTATGGTGTTGAACCGCCTCCTACAGCAAAGAAATTAAGGGAGCTTTTCTTTATGGCCCATTTTGTACACAGCCATATTGCCCATTTCTATGCCCTTGCTGCACCCGACTTTGTAGTTGGTCCCGATGCGGATCCAGCTAAACGAAATGTCCTTGGCCTGATAGAAAAAGTTGGAGTGGAGATTGGTACAGAAGTACTGAAACAGAGGAGAATTGCACAGGAGATACAGGCTCTGTTAGGAGGTCATCAAACTCATGTTGTAATGAATATCCCGGGAGGGGTTAGAAAAGGACTTACTAACGAAGAACGGGATGATGTATTAAAAAAAGGAGAGGGGTTTGTTGAATTCTCAAAATTCTCCCTTAAACTGTTTAATGATGTAGTTCTTCAAAACAAGGTTTATCTTGACCTTATTTTGAATGGTCCCTATTCCTTGAATATTCACTCAATGGGACTGGTTGATGAAAATAATAAAGTCAATTTTTATGAAGGAAAAGTGAGGGTTGTTGATACTGAAGGTAAAGAGCATTGTAAATATGCTGCTAATGATTATAGAGATTATGTTGAAGAAAGAGTCGAGACATGGAGTTACCTTAAGTTTCCATACCTGAAAAAAATTGGATGGAAAGGATTTGTTGAAGGTCAGGATTCAGGTGTTTACCATGCTACACCGCTTTCAAGACTTAATGCTGCTGATGGAATGGCTACCCCTCTTGCACATTTAGAATATGAGAAAATGTATAAGACCCTTGGTGGTAAACCGGTTCATGCTACTCTGGCTATGCACTGGGCCCGTTTAATAGAGATTCTATACAGCTCTGAAAGACTTGTTGAACTTGCTTCCGATCCTGATATTACAGGGTCGGAGTTAAGAACTCCTTTAACGAATGTACCTGATGAAGGTGTTGGTATTGTTGAAGCACAGAGAGGTACACTGACACACCATTATTGGACTGACAATAAGGGAATAGTAAAAAAAGCAAATATCATTGTTGGTACTACAAACAATAATGCAGCTATCTGTATGTCTTTGAAGAAAGCTGCCGAGGGACTGATAAAAAAAGGAGTTAATGTGACTGACGGTATATTAAATATGATTGAAATGGCTTTCAGGGCATATGATCCATGCTTCTCATGTGCAACACACCATCTGCCTGGCGAGATGCCGCTACAGGTGAATTTCAGGGATAAAGACGGGAAAATTATCAGAACTGTAAAAAGAGACTAACCAGGTGGATAACCGGCAGAAATGATGAGCGAAAAAAGTGATAAGAAATTACTGGTATTGGGTATGGGAAGTGAAATACTGATGGATGATGGTGTGGGATCCCGCCTGGCTAATAAACTCCGGGAAGAAAACCTGCCGCAGGGTTTTCATGTTGAAACATCCAATATAGGTGGATTAGAATTACTTGAAATCATAAGGGACTATGATCAATTGATCATTCTGGATGGCATGAGGGGTGGTGGTAAAGTTGGTGATTTATATTTTTTCTCTCCTGAAAATTACCGCGAAACACTTCATTTGTCAACAAAACATGACGCTTCTTTTCTAAATGCATTGAAGGTTGGAGAGCACCTGGGATACAATTTGCCTCGTAACATTGATATTGTCGGAATAGAAGTAGAAGAGGACAGATGTTTTGGTGAATACTTTTCGGATAAACTGGAAGAAAGGATAATATATATATATAATGAAATAAAGAAGCTGGTATTTGCTAAAAAAAAAATTCGTAAATTTGAGAAAAATTGATTAACTTTTGGAAAATAGATATTTGGCATGAGAAGGTTTAATTCCAAGGGAATGTTAGTATTTCCGACACCCGATAAAAAAGTTGCTATCAGGCAAAAGAAGGTTTGGGTTATTGAAGAAGTATATTGCCAGAATGGACATTCTCTGATTGGTAACCGTGCTGTTTTTAACAATTATAAGGGAATCTACCTGAAAGTAAAAGGTAATAATAAGGAAGGATGGATTGCCTTGAGTCCTTTCTGTGGGGATAAATCGTGGATTGCGTGTGAAGTCGATCTTGAAAATGGTGAGATATTGGAATTCTTTTGTCCTGAATGTGGTGTGAAATTACCGATTTACAGACGATGTACCTGTGGTGCTCATTTATTTACCATGTTTACAGATAAGAATGCAGACTTTGGAAATTGCATAGGTGTTTGTGACAGGATAGGATGCCAGGTATCAGAAATAGTACAAGCCGATGAATTGCGCAGTAACTCCTGTCTTGATGCAAAAAAGTAACTCTTTAACACTGCATTACCACATCACCACATTACCTCATCACCACATTACCTCATCACCACATTACCTCATCACCACTCCTGATAAGTTAAAAGTTATACGTTCTTCTTCTTAACCCGTAACTCGTAACCCGTAACTCGTAACCCGTAACTCGTAACCCGTAACTCGAAACTCGTAACACCACATCACATTTTGATCGTTCAAAAGAAACTCATGAAAAAATCGTTCGGTTAAGCAATATTTATTTTACCTTTAGGCATCTGTAAATAATTGCTTATGAACAATCTTCCTGGTAAAACTGTAGAAAGATTAAGTGCATATCGTCGTATATTATTAATTTACTTAACAAAAGGCAGAGATCATATTTTCTCGCATAATCTGGCTAAGCTTTTTAATATTACGGCAGTTCAGGTTAGAAGAGATGTTATGTTGATCGGATATACAGGGATGCATAAAAACGGTTATAATGTTAAAGAGTTGATCGCCAGAATAGGAGAAGTGTTGGATTCAAAGGAAGGACAGAAAGTAGCAGTTGTAGGATTTGGTTATTTTGGTAAAGCTATTACAGGTTATTTTGCCGGGAAAAGATCAAAATTGATTGTTTTAGCCACATTTGATATTAACCCTAAAAAGGTTGGTGCAAAAGTAAATGGGGTGAAATGTTTTCATATTAACCATTTGGAAACAATCATAAGAAATAAAAAAATAACAATTGCAATATTAACAGTCCCTCTTGATGTAGCTCCGGAGGTAACCAACAGACTTGTGGAAGCAGGAATAAAAGGTATTCTAAATTTCACAACCGTACCACTCAAAGTTCCCCCGGGTGTTTATCTTGAAGAATACGATATGATAACCTCTGTTGAAAAGGTAGCTTTTTTTGTAAAAAAGAATGATAAAGCTGAAAAGTAAAATAACAAATCAGTCGGCAATCAACAAAAAACTCGTAACCCGAAACCCGTAATAATTTAATCATTCAATCATTTACGCATTCATTCATTTCTTTCCTTTCACTACCCTGGTTGCAGAAAAATTAATAAGACCAGATGAATATTCAGCAGTACCCGTAAATACATTATCATTGACCGACACTTTCATCGAAACCTGTTCATATTCAACTGTAATACCAAAATTCATACCTTTATCATTAATTTCAATATTCTGAAATTCAATAACATAGTCACTATCCACAAACTTTAAATAGCCTGTCAGTGTATCTCCCTTAATTTCGAAAATAATACTTCCTGCCTGGTATCCGAAAGGAGCTTGTTCGGCTGTGAATTTCCACGTGCCTTCATAAATTTTCATCGGATTTCCGGCATGAAGTAAACCGGATTGAAAGATACATAATAAGAAAATGACAAGAAATGAAATAGTAAATCGTTTCATAGTTTTGTTATTTTTTGTTATAAAAATGATGAAAATTTGTTGTCAAATGTAATAAAAGTATAAAGATAATAAAGATGGATTGTCATAAACTTTACGAAAAGTCATGAAAGATTGCTTTAACAACTGGCGGATCGCAAAATCCGTTTACTTACTAACCCTTATAGGAAAAGATGACAAACTTTGTCTTCAGATTGCCGACTGCTGACTGAAGATTGTCGACTTAATAATGTAAAGTATAATGAGATTAGCCATTTTATGCATTCCTAACATAAGACACTAAATACTGGGTAAAAATTGGTATTTTTGAAAAAAACAATTATTTATGATCAATCAGCAATTAGTTAATCCACGAAGTATTGTTGTTGTCGGTGGCTCTGAAGATGTATCCAAACCGGGGGGGAAGTTATTAAAGAATATACTGGATGGCGGATATCAGGGTGATTTGTATGTTTCGAACCCCAAAGCGGATAAGATACAGGGAATAAGGTCGTACAAGAATCCGGATGATCTTCCTGAAACTGATCTTGCAATATTAGCTATAGCAGCGAAATATTGCCCGGGTACCATTGAATACTTAGCCAAAAACAAAAACACAAGGGCGTTTATTGTACTTTCTGCCGGATTTAGCGAAGAGAACGAAGAAGGTGCCATTTTAGAAAAGCAGATGGTAGATGCTGTAAACCAGGTGAATGGATGCCTGATTGGTCCAAATTGTGTAGGTTTCCTTAACCGGAATTACAATGGAGTATTTACCACTCCTATCCCAAAGCTGGATCCTGCCGGATGCGATTTTATTTCCGGATCAGGGGCAACAGCCGTATTTATTATGGAGGCAGGAATACCTAATGGTTTAACTTTTTCCAGTGTATATTCAGTAGGTAACAGTGCCCAGCTTGGTGTTGAGGATGTGTTAAAATATATGGACCAGAGTTTCGATCCAGAAAACAGTCCCCGGGTAAAGTTATTGTATATTGAAAGCATTGATAAGCCACAGATGTTACTCAAACATGCATCTTCACTTATCAGGAAGGGATGTAAAATAGCTGCTGTAAAAGCCGGAAGTTCTGATGCCGGCAGCCGTGCCGCATCATCTCATACAGGTGCACTGGCTGGTTCGGATACTGCCGCGGAAGCCTTGTTTAAAAAAGCAGGAATTGTCCGGTGCCATAGTCGGGAGGAGTTGACAACTGTAGCTTCTGTATTTATGCATAAGGAATTACAGGGTAAGAACCTTGCTGTTATAACACATGCAGGCGGACCGGCTGTTATGCTTACAGATACTCTCTCGGAAGGGGGAATGAGCGTTCCTGAGATTAAAGGAAAAAAGGCTGACGATTTACTTAAGAAATTACACCCCGGATCCTCGGTGACAAACCCGATAGATTTTCTCGCTACCGGAAATGCTGAACAGCTTGGACTGATAATTGATGCTGTTGAGAACGACTTTAACCATATTGATGGTATGGTAGTTATTTTTGGCAGTCCGGGATTATTCCCTGTGTATGATGTGTATGATGTGCTTCATCGAAAAATGGAAATATGTAAGAAACCGATTTTCCCGGTATTGCCTTCAATAATCAACGTAAAGGATGAAATAAATGTATTCTTGTCTAAAGGGCGGATCAATTTTCCTGACGAAGTGGCATTGGGAAAAGCATTATCTAAAGTGTATTTTACTCCTGAACCGGTACCGGAAACAAAGAGCTTTCCTGCTATGGAACAAAAAAGGATAAGGGAAATTATTGATAACGCGGAAGATGGTTACCTGGAACCTGAAATGATACAGCAATTATTGGATGCTGCCGGAATACCACGTGTGCCGGAAAAAATAGTTGCTACTGAAAAGGAAGCTGTAAAAGTTTCAGAGGGGTTAGGTTATCCATTGGTAATGAAAGTGGTTGGTCCTTTGCACAAATCGGATGTCGGAGGAGTAGTTTTAAATGTTAATAGTGATGAAGAGGTTCGAAGGGAATTTAATATGATGATGAAGATTGAAGGGGCGAAAGCAGTTTTATTACAGCCTATGCTCGAAGGGACTGAATTATTTGCCGGGTTGAAAAAGGAAGATAAATTCGGTCATCTGGTTATGTGCGGACTGGGAGGTGTTTTTATTGAAGTTATGAAAGATGTTCAATCCGGTCTTGCACCATTAAGTTTTAAAGAAGCAAAAGATATGGTAAGAAACCTCAGGGGATATGGCATTATTAAGGGTGCAAGAAAACAAAAAGCCGTTGATGAAAAACAATTTATTGAATTAATTACCAGGGTGGCAACACTGGCAGATATTGCACCTGAGATCAGTGAGATGGATCTGAACCCTGTATTAGGAACACCGGAAAGGATAGTTGCTGTTGACGCCCGGATCTGTGTGGAAAAGTAAATATAAATGAATACGAAAAATATGAAGAAGAATACACCAATTGACCACACGATTGTGTCGAGGTTAATAAAAGAGAGTGGCTTGCCTGATATTGGAAGCGCAACAATCCGTGAGATTGTCAGGTTGGTAAACCGGATTCAGGAAGCAACAGGTGAACGGTTTATCAGAATGGAGATGGGAGTGCCCGGATTGGAACCGGCTCCTGTGGGTATAGCAGCAGAGATAGAGGCTCTTAAAAGGGGTGTGGCTTCAAAATATCCTATGATCGAAGGAGTGAAAGAACTCAAAGAAGAAATGTCCAGGTTTATAAAACTGTTTGCAAATATTGATGTGGATCCGGAGGGTTGTATTCCAACGGTTGGTTCAATGATGGGAGGAATGGCTACCTTTATGGTGGCTAACCGTAATGACCGTACCCGTGAGGGAACCCTGTTCATCGATCCCGGGTTCCCGGTTCAGAAACAACAGATAAAGATATTGGGACATGATTTTCGCTCGTTTGATGTTTACAATTTCAGGGGGAAAAAGTTGAGAAACAAGCTGGAATCTTATCTGAAAACAGGCAAGGTCTCAACTATTATGTATTCTAATCCTAATAATCCCACCTGGATATGTTTTACTGAGGAAGAATTACAAATTATCGGGGAATTGGCTGATAAGTATGACGCTATTGTAGTTGAAGACCTGGCATATTTTGCCATGGATTTCAGGAAGGATATGTCAAAACCCGGCATTCCTCCTTTTCAACCGACCGTGGCTAATTACACTGATAATTATCTTCTGCTTATTTCAAGCTCCAAAGTATTTAGCTATGCAGGCCAAAGAATCGGCATGATGATTATCTCCGATCACCTTTTTAAACGGAGATACCCTGATCTGAAACGGTACTATAAATCAGATCAGTTTGGATATTCAATGATATATGGTGCTTTATATGCGCTTTCATCAGGGGTATCACATTCGGCACAATGGGGACTCAGAGCTATTCTGAAAGAGGCAAATGAAGGCAGATTCAATTTTGTTGAGAGTGTGAAAGAGTATGCTGTGAGAGCAGGAATAATGAGAAAAATGTTCACTGATAATGGTTTTAAGATTGTTTACGATATGGATGTGGATAAACCTTTGGCAGACGGATTTTATTTTACTTTTTCTTATCCCGGTTTCACCGGATCAGAATTGCTTGAAGAATTACTTTATTATGGTATTAGTGCAATATCACTCGAAATTACCGGTAGTGACAGGCTTGAAGGTATAAGGGCATGCGTTTCTCAGACAGGTAGCGACCGGTATAATGATCTTGAATACAGACTTAAACGCTTCCATCAGGACCATGGGAAGAAGTTCTTTGCGAAAATTACTTAGCGGTCTTTGCGTGAAACTCTTTAGAAGGATAAGGGGGGCGCAAAAGATAAAAAGGAAAGAATTAACCGGTTTGTATAAAAACAGCGAAATGAGTGATGTTTATCATATAATGTTTTTATGGTTATTTTTATCTTTGAAGCCTTACAAAAAAATACAATCATAAAATGGCAAAAATAAAAGGTGCAATTGTAGTTGATATTGAAAGATGTAAAGGGTGTGGACTTTGTGCTGAGTCATGTCCTTCTGAAGTTATTTCGCTTTCTAACAATGTAAATGTTAAAGGTTACCATTATTCCTATATGGCAAATCCGGATGCATGCACCGGATGTTCAAATTGTGCCATTATATGTCCTGACGGAGTAATTACTGTTTACAGGAAAAAGATTTCATAGAGAAGAACAGGTTCGAAAAATAGAAAAAATAAATAATCAAGTAATATTCCTTAAAGAATGGAAGAATTTGTATTAATGAAAGGAAATGAGGCGATAGCTGAAGCAGCTATTCGTGCGGGAACTGACGGTTATTTTGGGTATCCTATTACCCCGCAATCAGAAGTGATTGAATATCTTGCTGCTGCCAAACCTCATGAAAGAACAGGAATGGTCCTGCTTCAGGCTGAAAGTGAGGTTGCTGCTATCAATATGTTATATGGAGGTGCAGGGGCAGGAAAAAAAGTTATGACATCCTCATCCAGTCCCGGAATAAGCCTGATGCAAGAGGGTATAAGCTATATGGCAGGTTCTGAATTACCCTGCCTTCTTGTGAATGTGGTTCGTGGCGGACCCGGTCTGGGTACTATTCAGCCCTCGCAATCAGATTATTTCCAATCGACAAAAGGAGGGGGGCATGGAGATTATCGTCTTATAACCCTGGCTCCTGCTTCAGTTCAGGAAATGGCCGATTTTGTAAGTCTTGGGTATGATCTGGCTTTTAAGTACCGGAATCCTGCTATGATCCTGTCAGATGGTGCTATTGGGCAGATGATGGAAAAAGTAAAGTTCAAACCACAACAACCAAGGAGTAAAAAATCACCCGACTGGGCAACAACAGGAAAAACACCAGACAGGGAAAGAAATATAATTACTTCATTGGATCTGGATCCTGCCAGGCAGGAGAGGTTTAATGAAAAATTGCAGGCTAAATACAAGAAGATCTGCGAGAAGGAAGTGAGATATGAAAAGATACAGTGTGATGATGCTGAATATCTTTTTGTTGCTTACGGAACAAGTTCACGAATATGCCAGAAATCAATGCAGATGGCAAGAGAAGAAGGAATTAAGGTTGGTTTATTCAGACCTATAACTTTATGGCCATTTCCATATAATGAGATCAGAATGATGTCTGGACAACTGAAGGGTATTCTCTCTGTAGAGATGAGTGCCGGGCAGATGGTTGAAGATGTTAAACTTGCAGTAGAGGGTAAAGTTAAAGTGAAACATTATGGCAGGATGGGAGGTATTATTCCTACTCCTGATGAAATTGTTGAAAATTTAAAACAAAATATTATAGGAGGTTAGGGATATGGCTGATGATACTATTTCAACTAAAGAATTGATCAAAGAAGAAAACCTTGTTTACAAAAAAAGCAAGATTCTTACGGATAATGAATTTCATTATTGTCCGGGTTGTGGTCATAGTACAACACACAGAATTATTGCAGAGGTAATTGAAGAGATGGGTATACAATCTAAAACTATTGGTATTGCTCCTGTGGGCTGTTCAGTGTTTATGTATAACTATATGGACATTGATATGCAGGAGGCTGCACATGGTCGTGCTCCTGCTCTTGCAACAGCCATTAAACGTCTGCTTCCCGAAAAAGTTGTTTTTACTTACCAGGGAGACGGTGACCTTGCTGCAATTGGTACAGCCGAGACAATACATGCCTGTAACCGTGGTGAGAATATAACTATGATATTCATTAATAATGGAATTTACGGGATGACAGGCGGACAGATGGCTCCTACAACACTTGTAGGTATGAAAACGTCAACAACACCATATGGACGTGAAGTATCCCTGATGGGAAATCCGATTAAAATGACCGACCTTATTGTAAATCTTCCGGGGACCTATTTTGTTTCAAGACAATCGGTACATACCCCTGGCAATGTTAGAAAAACCAAAAAGGCAATAAGAAAAGCATTTGAATATCAGGCTCTTAATAAAGGAACTTGCTTCGTAGAGGTGGTTTCAAATTGTCCATCAGGATGGAAAATGACACCGGTGGAATCAAATAAATGGATGGCTGAAAATATGTTGCCCTTTTATCCTTTGGGAGATATGAAAGTTCCTGAAAAATAGGATTAATCATTAATAATAAAACAAATATATCATGACTGAAGAGATCATCATTGCAGGTTTTGGCGGACAGGGTGTTTTATCTATGGGTAAGATACTTTGTTACTCTGGTGTAATGGAAGGACAGGAAGTGAGTTGGATGCCCTCATACGGACCAGAAATGAGAGGTGGAACAGCTAATGTTACGGTAATTTTAAGTGATGAAAGAATAAGTTCTCCCATCATAAATTCATTCGATACTGCTATTATTCTTAACCAGCAATCGATGGACAAATTTGAATCTACTGTTAAACCGGGTGGCTTGCTGGTATATGACGGAAACGGGATAACACGCCACCCCGAAAGAAAAGATATAAATATCTACAGAATAGATGCCGCCGAGGAAGCAACAAAGATGGGATCCACTAAAATTTTTAATATGATTGTTCTGGGTGGTTACCTTAAAGTTAAGAAGCTTTTTAAATTAGAAAGTGTTATAAAAGGTCTTAAAAAATCACTACCTGAAAGATACCACCACATGATACCTGTTAACGAAAAAGCTATCCACAGGGGACTGGAAATTATTAAAGAGGTGGCAACTGTAAATTGAATCCAGGCTCCCCTCGGAGTCCGAGACTACTACAGTTCGGGCTCCGGGTTATTGAAAAAAAACTGTCTACCTGATCCATGTATAGATATCCTACTTCCTTAAAGCCGCTTTTGTAAAGAGATATTCCGGAATTTCTTTATCAAATTCAATTTCATCAATGATAAATTCTGTTCCGTCACCTTTTTTAAGCATATCTTTAAAAATAATTTTCTTTGGATACCAGCGATTATCAATTTTTGTGATATCAAAAAGCTCCATTCTTTTTAATAGCTTTCCGCTTTTTGCATACAGCTCTTCTTTTAATGGAATATAGCGAACTTTATCAACCCAAACTTTACGGATTTGATAATTTACTTCAGCAGTTTTTGCCTGTAGTTCAACAATCCAGCAATCTCGTTCATCAATAACTTCAGAGCCAATTACCCCTGCATCATAATCTTCAAGCAATTCAACGTTATCCATCATATCTTCATAAGAAAGATCAGATCCCATTAATGATTGTTTGAGCATATGCCCTGATATTTGAATTGTTCTGTCAGAACCTGGTGAATATATCCAAAGCTTATCTTCCAGCTTAAGCATCTTGGTGCCTTTTTCTCGAGCAGGAGCAAGATATTCTGTAAATGCCTTTTCATCACCAATTCCCCAGGTTTTAGCTTCAATAGTTCGGGTTTGTCGCGCTCCATGAATTAACATTTTAGAAGTAGAAATGGTGGTTTTGGATGCCATGTTTTCATCGATTTTTTCCAGGATCTCTTTTCCTGTTGGTTCCTGAGCCCAGATGATTGTTGGGATCAGCAATATTATTAATATTAATCTTTTCATCGTTTTATATTTTATCATTTATGTGTTACAAGATTCAGGATTCAGGATTCAAGATCCAAGACTCAACTTTCTCACTCAATCTTGTTTCTTGTATCTTGATACTTGCATCTCATTTATGTTTCCAATTCTTTGAATAACGAAGCAGTTTTACGTTTATATATTCCAATACCCGAAAGCATGGTTCCTAGTACAACAGAAAACAACCCGGGAATAAAACCCAGATAGTATGCAGGAGTTGTAATATTTGCCCTGAAAACACTTGGTATCATCATCTTTGAACTTTTCATCATATCGCCAATATCTATTCCAACCTCCTGAATCCAATATGAGAAACCAAGTCCTATTAACGTTCCAAAAAATGAACCTACAATTCCAATTAATATAGCTTCATAGATCATTGACCGGTAAATATGTCCTTTTTCTTCACCAATTGCCAAACGAACACCTACCTCACCGTATCGTCTTAATCCTCCAATTAATCCAGTATTCCACAATACAATAGACATAGCAAGTATAAAAACGGCAACAATTATACCAACGAAACTATCTACGTAGTCAAAATACCCAGCCATAATAGAATCATTTTTTAACCTGGTCATTACAGGAGAAAACTCATCATTAGGATCTGAGTACTTATCATTGAAAGTATTTTCAACATTCATAGCTTCTATATCATCATAATTAGGTGAATCTAAAAATCCCAGAATTTCACCACATGCATCATTCATATCCATAGCATTTTGTACACCGGTAATATCAGCAATCATGCCACTTCTGTCCATCATTTGCACTCCGAATTCAATGGTGCCTGCAACAGTAAAATTCTGAATTGACATGCCGCCATACATTGTTGAAGTAATTAACGTGACGGTTCCTCCGGGTTTAACCTCCAGTTTATTGGCAAATTCATCACTGATTAACACTTCATTTGGCTTTTCCGGTAAACGTCCTTTTCTTAATGAACTTCTTATATTTAATCTGTCAATTTCTTCGCTATTTTCAGATATGAGATCAACAGCTATTCCGGCTACTATGCCTTGCTTTTTAGTTTCTCCGTTTTCGTCAGGAGTATCTAATAAACCACCAAAGTTTATTCGTTGAACAAATTCCATGGTTGGGTAGTCTATCTGCAGGTTACTTATTAAGTCATTTATTTCTAATAGTGCAAGATCATTGGGCACCTGATTTTTATTTTCAGCATAGGCATGAGTCATTATTTTTACATGGCCTGAAGTATATTTTGCCGAAAATTCAATCATATCACCCAAAACACCTGTGATATAACAATGTAATAGCACAGTAAGTGAAACACCTGCAGTAACAACCAGAATTGGTAGTAAACTGCGATTCCGGTCTCTTAATAATCCTTTAAATAAAAAACGTATCATTGTATTTTTCCTTTAATAGCGTCAGTAGGTTTCATTTTAGAAATTTTACGGGCTGGCAGATAACTAACGATCAAAGTAATTACAAAAACAAGTAATGAAGTTCCAATGATTAAGCCAGCTCCATAAACCGGATAAATAGTTTCTGCTATCGCAATGCCGAAATCATCCGTTCCGGCAGGCATGGTCATTCCGATAGACATTAACCAGAGAAGCAGTGGTGTCCCAAAAATTGCAATGAATACAACAGCTAATATAGCATGCATTGCTCCTTCAACTGTAAAAAGACTAACAACCTGTCTGCGGGTCATTCCCATAGCTATATAAGTTCCAATTTCTTTTTGTCTTCTGAAAATGGATAGCACTTGAGTGTCAAAAATTGCTAACATTGCCAAAAGCATTAGAATAACATATATAAAGGATCCTCCCACTTTTTTCATTTTCATCATCTCATTCATTTCAGTCATTAAGAAATCATAGTCTTTATATTCCCATCCGGAAACAGTTTCATTTATTTCAAAATCCTCTCCGATGATAAACATAGTAGCTTCATCAGGTGCTTGCATCATTTCCCGGAGCTTTTCGATATGGATATACATTTGTCCGGCATCTACATTAGGAACATTGCAATTAAAAACCTTTACAATTTTCACTTCAGTTGCATCAAAAGTCCCATTTATATCTCTCCATCTAATTGTAGTTACATCACCTTCTATAAGCTTACAGTTTTTAGCCATTCGTCGTCCAATAACGACAGGTATTTCTTCAGATTCAATATTCAATTTTGCGCTTGGTATCGCGATAACTTTTTGATCAGGAATCATTCCTTTCAGAAGCATGCTTTGAATTCTTCCATCGGGATAAACTGAAGCTTGTGAAATTAATATAGGAGTTATTACTCCATCAGAAATTGCTTTTTGTAATACTTCAGGAATTTTAGCATGACTTTCTTCAAAAGTAAAGAAATCATAAGGATCGTAATTCTGGTGCCAGTATTGGCCATTTCCCACTTCCCAGGCTTGCATATCTCTGTTTGCCTGGTAATTCCATCCGTCAAGAATTCCATAATGCCAGATCATCATGAACAGGACAAATGCCAATACAATTACATTGAGCCAGGTTCGTAATCCTGCACCAACCAGATTTCGCCAGGCTAATTTTAATGATAACATAATTTTGTCCTCCTTAGCTAATTGGTTATAACATCATCTGCACTTACTTTGCCATCTTCAATAAGAATTTTTCTCTTCAAATACTTGATTACTTTATCATCGTGAGTGGCAAAAATGAATGTAGTTTGCAAATCTTTGTTGAGATTTTCCATGGTTTGAAGAATGTGATGCGAGTTCTCAGAATCTAAATTTGCAGTAGGTTCGTCAGCCAGCACCAATTCCGGTTTTTTAACCATAGCACGGGCAATAGCAACACGTTGACATTCTCCACCTGAAAGTTGTGCCGGTCTGGATTTCATTTTATCAGTTAATCCTAACCATTCCAGGGAATCCATCACTGCCTTTTTCTTTTCAGCTGCAGATAATTTCAGTAGTAATAATGGAAACTCAACGTTTTCATAAACTGTATAAACAGGTAGTAAATTAAAAGTCTGGAAAATAAATCCCATATGTTTTCTTCGTAACAGGGCTGCCTGTTTATGATTTAATTCCCTGATCGATTTCCCCAATACAACGACAGAGCCTTCAGTAGGGATGTCGAGGGAACCGATAATGTTCAGTAATGTGGTTTTTCCTGAACCACTGGGTCCAACGATACCGGCAAATTCACCGGTGCCAAATGTCAGATCTATACCATTAAGGGCTGTAAACTCACCTTTACCAATAGGGTACCGTTTAATCAAATCCTTAACAGTGACGATTTCGGAATTTTCCATATTTCTTCTTTTTTGTTATTTGTTATTTTTACTCCATATCTTCAGTGATGCAATAGAATTTTGATTGCAGCCTTGTTGTAATAAATATCAATGATTAAATACAGCCATTAAATATAATCCTTTCCCGGTAAAAAAAGTATTTTCCCGGAGGTTCTGGTAGATCTGAAATTTCTCCGGATTCCAGAAGCCCATTACATATAGGCTCCAATTATCAAACTGCCACTGCCAGTTAATGAACCGGTAAATGTCTTTGTTATCCCAGTCATAATACATGATTGCTGAAATGTTATGTATGATGCTTAAAGGGTAATTAATTGATAATGCTGAAAATGAGGCGCCTTCTCCTCCTCCAAAGGCTTTATCAGAAACATCAAATACAAAGAATTCATTCATTACATTCAAGCCATTTCCCAACTCAAAAGTATAATCCCATCCCAGATTAAAAAACCTTTTGTATACATTTTCAGTAAGATCAAGATCCTGGTGGGTGATTACTCCTTCGAACCATAATCCAATCTCTATATCCCATTTACCATCTATTCCGAACCTGTTTTCCGGAACGATATCTTTCGAGGAGACAGGTTCAGAAAAGTCAACATTTTTAAGGTTAGCTTGTCTGTGGTGCCAGGTAGCTGCAATTTCTCCGGTGTATAAGGGAACCTGGATACGGCCACCGTATTCAACCTTTTTTTTGTGTGATGGAATGAATTCCCACCCTTTGGTGTCTTTATTACCATACAGCCCCCAAAGCCATATATTGGAATTGTTAAGAAAATAGTAACGGGTCAGAACACCGTATACACCATCGGTCAGCTGCAGAGGATCACGCGGATCGATACGATCGAACCACATTAAAGGCCTCAGAAAAGTTGCAGAACCAAAGTTAATCTTTTGAAGACCGGCACGTACTTCAAAACGTGGGGTTGTAAAACGCAACCACATTCTGTACGGTTTTATTTTGCCTCCGGTATTAATACTATCAAACGGATAAATGTCTCCTGAACCATATGAATTGAAGGATAATTCCGAACCAAAACTAAATTTTTCCTGAAAATTTTTCTCCAGGGAAAACTCGGGGATATAACGGAGCCCGATTTGAGATTGAAAGGATTGTCCCGGGTTTGTTACCATCCACCCTGCCAGTTGTCCGGATAGTTCAACCTGTTGTGATAATCCTTGCGAATACTTAAATAGTAAAACAAAGGTTACCAGGGTAATAATTCTAAAACCATACATTTCTTTGTTTTTATTTCATTTCAGGCATCCCAAATTTTAGTTCATTTTAGTCATTTCTTTCATATGGGAATATCCCGTAAAAAAAGAAATTTGTTAATTCCATAACCATATCCTGAGGTGTTTCATATAATTTTGCTAATTCTTCATCCTTCGCCATGCTCATCATTTGATTTAGAAAATATAAAATAAATTCCGGCTTAATGGTTTGGCGGATATCTCCCCGTTTTTGTGCATCGATGTAATCGTTAAGTATTATTTGGATATTGTCATGAATTTTTTGATTGAGGAAATCCAGCAATTCCGGATCAGCATTTTTATAGTAATCTGCATAAAATGCCTGACTCATCTCATCGGTTTGTTCCATTTTTAATTGAATGGATTGTTTTACTTTTTCAGAAAATGAAACATCCTGACTCATTATGTTCTTGTATTTTGCCAGGGCTTCAGAAGTTATTTTATTAATAATATATTTAACAAGCTCCGGCTTATTACTGAAATGCTTATAAAAAGTCATTTTGCTCACATTGGCTTCACGACAAATCTCCTCAATAGAGACACGTTTTATTCCGAATTTCCAGAATAACTCTTTTGCTGTGGCAACTATTTGTTGAAACTTCTGATTATCAATATCTTTCATGGATTTTACAAATATTGTATTAATATACGATATGCATTATATTATACATATATCGTACAAATATACAATATTAATATGTTATTGTCAGGTTTTTTAGGATTTTTTTAAGCTCTCCTCGGAGTCCGACTCAAGTTCGAGCTCCGAGTTATTGTTACCCGGATTTCATTCTTCTGTTTTACCCTTATACTTATTAAGTAATACAATACAAATGGTTAGCAATAAAAAACTATTTGCCACATGGAAATAGTTTATTGCATGATTTACAAACAAAAACTCAGGACTAAACAGAAAGTCAATAAAACCAAGGAACATCAGGACAAGAGCGATTATCCCGGAAATCCATGCAAACAAGTTTAGATTTTTCATTTTACCGGATTTAAATGTTAATAATCTATATATTTTTTAGTGTGAATAGAATGAACTGAAAAATGACTTAGATAACGGACAACTGGGAATTCATTAAATATCTGCTTAAATTACAATAACTTATTCAGAATTCCAATAATTTGTGTTGGAGGAAGAAAGATCGTGAGTCGTGAGTCGTTTGCTGGAAAACAGGGACAAGCTTATTGCGACCCTGCTATCATAAATAAGGATTCATTATTTTGAAATTCATTAACCGGTCAGTCTTAGGAAAAAAAGGAGATTTTTTGTAATTTTACATGTACTTTTCACAGATTTGTGTATTTTAGTTTGACCGAGTAGTTTGTATTTTTGTTTCACGTTTCAGTGAATGTATGTAAAGTATTTATTTTTAGTTAACAATGAGTCAAAAAAAAATGAACAGAAGAAATCAATATTTCAGAGTTCTTATTGCTTTTTGTAGCTTATTAATTCTGTTATTTATTAATACATGCAAGAAAATAGATCTTACCAGGGAAGCTATGGTTATGACAAATTCATATACCATGAGAAACGGTGTTATTACCCTTACCGGAACAATTGTAGATTTAGGGGAAGGTATTACGAAACATGGTTTTATAGTGTCAAATACTTCTGGTTCCTTAATCAGTAGTGGAGTAATATATAATTTGGGTTCTGCTTCGCAAACCGGGGAGTTTACATACAATTTATCAGAAGCAGGCGGTGGGGTTAATTTTTATTTCAGGGCTTTTGCCACATCCGGGGGAGAGATAATATATGGTGAAAGTAATAATTTTTCTACACCCGATCTGGTTGTGACAACACAAACTGCTATAATTCGGAGTAAATCCAAAGTAATACTGAATGGTGTAATTAATGACCTGGGATTTGAATCTGTTACTGACCATGGATTTTATTGTGCTGCTAATAACCCTACTCCACAGAATTTCCCGGAAAACAAAATAGAATTAGGACCTATTTCAGATGCAACCACATTCAATTATACATTAGCTGAACTTACACCTTATACCGAATATCATTTTGTAGCTTATGCACGAAATGACAGTGAAACTAAATTTGGAAGTGTCGTAAGTTTCAAAATGGAAAATGTATGGACCCGGATGCCAAATTTTGAGGGTAGCGCGAGATACCGTGCTCTGGCTTTTTCACTAGAAGAATCCGGATATATTGCAGGCGGTCAAGATGCAGGATATATAAATGATTTTTATCAGTTTAGTCCTGATCCGGAAACCTGGATTTCTTTATCTGCAGGAAGTTTACCTGTATCCGGTACTGCTTTTACAATAGGTAACAAAGGTTATGTTATTAATGGGAATATTTTATATGAATTTGATCCTGATGAGGAGATGTGGGTAGTTAAGACACCCTTTCCGGGAACTGAGCGATCAAATATGTTCGCTTTTAGTGTAGGCAATAGAGGATTTGTTGGTAGCGGTGCTTACTGGGATGGAGAACAGAATGTTTATTTAAATGATTTTTGGGAATTTGATCCTCAGGATGATATAACGGGCACTGATATAAATGAAAATCCTATGGGAAGCTGGACGCAAAAGGCTGATTTCCAGGGTGCAGGTAGAATATGGGGAGAAGGATTCTCTATAGCAGATTTCGGTTATGTTTGCAGTGGAAGTAATGATGATGATTTAATCGATTTCTGGCAATATGACCCGTCAACTGAAATGGGAACCTGGACACAAAAAACAGATTATCCCGGACCTCCCGGTACCGGAATGGTTAGCTTTATTATTGACAATAAGGCTTATGTCTTTAATTATGAACTCTGGCAGTATGATCCTATAACAGAAAACTGGAAAAAAATGGCGGATTTCCCGGGTCAGCCTCGTTTTGCACCGGTTGGTTTCGCGATCAATAATATAGGGTATGTTGGCACCGGGACTTACAATGATGGTAGTGATGACCTATACCTGAATGATTTTTGGGAATATTTGCCTGTTAAGTAAATGCGAAAATGCTAGAATGATAAAATGAAGAAATGACTAAAATGAGTAAAAGACCATTCTTACATGTTTTGCTAATTCTATTTTGTTTTGGTTTGTTTTCTGTTAATGGATTAGGGCAAACAAAAGCAAAAATTTTAAATATTGATTTTAACCTGGTGGGTGAAAATATAGTTATTACTTATGATATAGTTAATTATGCACCGGGAGAAAAATTTGATATTACAATAGAAGTTATCACTGAATCTGGCAAAAAACTGAATGCCAGGTCATTGACGGGAGATGTCGGAAGGAATATAACCGGTGGAAGTAATAAACAAGTTACCTGGGATTTTAAGAATGATAATATACAACTTACAGAAGGGATATATATTAAAGTAATTGCAGAATCACTCCTGGTGATTGAGAAGCCAAAACCTCCAAAAAAGAAGAGTCTGGGTGGTGCTTTTGCTAAATCCCTGATATTTCCGGGTTGGGGAAACTCAAGTATCTCAGGAGGACCCTACTGGTTATTCGGATTTGCAGGTTATGGCTGTGCAGCCGGTTCGGTAATGTTTAATAACAAAAGTTACCAGAGTCTTGAAGATTACAGGGTATCTCTTAATAGAGACGAAAGAGACCAATTGTTTAGTGATGCTGAGTCACAGAATCAACTATCCACTATTTTAATGATTGGAGCTGGCGTAATATGGGTGTCAGATATTACAATTCTATTAATAAAAGGTAACAACCCCAAAAATTTAACGTATAAACCAAATAGAACAGGACCAGAATTAGGATATAATATTGATCCAATAAGTAAAAGTCCTCTAATGACTTTTAAAATAACATTCTGAATCAGTCGGCAGTCCACAGTCAACAGTCGGCAAGAAAGCAAATAAAAATTATAAGCCATGAAAACAAAAATATTGATTTTTGCGCTTATTGCCTTGGTAAGTTATTCTTATGGGCAGGAAAAGGTTATCACCGGTAAAAGTAAAGTGAAAAAACTCTTCGTGGAACAGGAAGAAATAAAAAAATTATTACCAAACCTTGAGATCAAAGAACAAGCATTTTCTGATAAGAATAGTAATCAGATAATTGATGCTTACGAGACCAGTGAAATCACGTTCAAAATTGTTAATTCGGGTGAAGGGTTAGCAAGCGGTGTACGGGTTAAATTATCACTTACCAACCCGGACACAAAGGGATTAACGTATGATGAAATTATTAATGTCGGGGATATTAAAACCAAAGAATCGAAAGATATTACCATCCCGATTATTGCCACCAGGGAAATTCAAAGTGGCACAGTTCTTTTTAATATTGAAGTTCTGGAAAAGAACGGGTTAGATGCACATCCAATTGCAATGAGAATTGAAACACAGGAGTATACACCGGAAGTTACTGTAGTTGAGGGAATAAAGCAGGAGGAAGAGGTTGTTCCGGAAACAGCATACAGGGGAGTTGGCGATCCGTTAAAAGGACTTAATGTTTCGAAAGAAAGATCGGAAATGAGAATTGGCGATTATTTTGCCCTGATCATTGGCATTGATGATTATAGTGGAACATGGGCACCGCTTAGTAATGCAGTAGGTGATGCAAAAGCCATCAAAGAAATGTTGGAATCGAAATATAAATTCGATCACTTCCGCACACTCTATAACAGGCTTGCAACACGTGAAAATATAATAAGGGAACTCGAATGGTTAGTCCGTAATGTTAAAGAAGAGGATAATGTGTTTATTTATTATTCGGGACATGGGGAGTTTAAGAAAGAATATAATAAAGGATATTGGGTTCCGGCAGATGCTACTGAAGAATCAACATTTCAATATATTTCGAACAATGACCTGCAAACATTCCTTTCATCAATTAAGTCAAAGCATACCCTCCTTATTTCAGATGCCTGTTTCAGCGGAGATATTTTCAGGGGGAAAACCATCTCAATTCCTTTCGAAGATACTGAACGATATTACCGTGATGTAAATGCCAAACTATCACGCCAGGCAATTACCTCGGGGGGTATTGAACCGGTTATGGATGGGGGAAGAGAAGGACATTCGGTTTTTGCCTATTATATTCTTAAAAGCCTGAGAAACAACAATAAACGATTCTTCGATGCTTTTTCCTTGTATAATGATATACGTATCCCGGTAGTCAATAATTCAATTCAATCGCCAATTTTGCAACCCATTAAAAATACCGGGGACGAAGGAGGACAATTCTTATTTATCAGAAAAGACTTTTAATATAGCAAACTGATACAAATAAAAAATCTCAAAACTACAGAGTTTTGAGATTTTTTTTTCTATATTTCATCTTAATTCTAATAAAATGAAAAGAGCATTATTGATTTTAATGTCAGTTGTATATATTTCTGTCCCTGATGTTTCTTCCCAGATAAATAATTTCAAGTACTATTCGATTGAAGATGGGTTGCCCGTTTCTACTGTATTAACAATGATACAGGATTCAAGGGGTTATCTATGGCTTGGTACTCAAGGGGGAGGAGTAAGCCGGTTTGACGGTTACAATTTTGTCAATTTCAATACTGAAAATGGGCTCGCAGATAATACTATAAGAACTATTCTGGAGGATAGCAAAGGGAATTTATGGTTTGGAACATACGATGGAATTAGTTTTTATGATGGGCATTTATTTCGCACAATCAACAAAGATGATGGTTTATCCGGAACCCTGGTTGTGAAGATTTATGAAGATAAACAAAACAATATATGGGCAGGCACGGACGAAGGTTTAAATAAGGTTGAATTTATAAATAATTATGATTCAGTTAATATTAAAACTTATTCATATATAGATGGTTTAAGTTACAATTTAATATTTGATATTTATGAAGACAGGTATGAACGATTATGGTTGGCATTTCATGGTGGAGGTATAAATATTCTAACTTTTTCAGACAGTTCAGGATTACAGGTAGATAAATTATTTCGAGGAACCATCCCGAGTGATATTATTTTATCCATTGAAGAAGATAAAGAAGGAAACCTATGGTTTGGCACGTTTGATGAAGGAGTATTTAAGATTGAAGATTTTACCGATTCAAGTCTGGGAAAAATAAAAACTTTTAATATAAATAACGGATTCCCCGATAACACTGTCTGGGATATTCTCTCAGATAACGATGGAAATATTTGGTTTAGTACCGATAAAGCAGGAATTGTAAAATATAATCAGGATCAATTCAGGAATTATTCCATTGAACAGGGTTTCCCTGATAAACAGGTGCTATGTCTTTTTCAGGATAGCGAGGAAAATATCTGGACGGGTACATTTAGCAGTGGTATATGCAGGTTAATGGGAGAACATTTTTCTCACTATACCGAAGAACAAGGTCTGACTAATAGTCAAATATACAATATTGCTCAGGATGTAAAAGGCAATTACTGGCTGGCTTCACATGGCGCTGGATTAATAAATCTAACTTTTCATAACGATAAACCTTTTTTTAAATCATATACTGTTGACAATGGATTACCCGATAACTATATAAATTCAATATATATTACAGCAGACAATAATATATGGCTGGCAACCAAAGAAAATGGTATTTCAAAATTTGACGGAAAAAGGTTCATCAACTATACAGAAGAAAATCATCTGGTAAATGACCATGTAAACTGTATTATGGTTGACTCCAGGGGGCAGGTCTGGAGTGGCACCGTTGGAGGAATAAGCTTGTTAAACGATAAGGGTTTTTTTACAATTAATGAAGAAAGCTGGGAACTTCCAAATAATGAAGTCCAGACTATTATCGAGGATAAGAAAGGGAATATATGGGTTGGTACTCTTGGTGGTTTAGCTAAGTTTGAAGGTAATGCGATGACTACTTTTGATGAAGAAGAAGGATTATATTATAAGGAAATTTATGCACTTGCCGAAGATGCACATGGAAATATATGGATTGGAACAAATAGTGGCGGCCTGTTTAAATATGAAACAAGTTCGCGGGAAGAACAACCAATTAAATTAATTGCAGACAATACCATACTCAGGTCCACGAATATTGTATCTCTTGTATTCCAGAACGATAGTGTACTTCTTGTTGGAACCAATGTGGGATTTGATAAACTTGTTTTAGATAAAAAGGGTGAGATAATAAGTGCAAAAAATTATTATAAATCAAATGGCTTTATCGGAATGGAGAATAATCTAAATTCCATTCTTAAAGATAATAAAGGGAATATATGGTTTGGAACTGTTAAGGGAATTACATGCTATAAACCTGAACTGGAGAAAATTAATACTAAACCACCTATAAATCATTTAACGGAACTGGATCTCCAGTTTAAAAATATTGACTGGACTGAACATGCCGATAGTTTGTATCCTTGGACTTTGTTACCCCAGACACTCAGGTTACCGCATAGTGAAAACCATCTGACTTTTAAATGGACAGGAATATCCTTGAGCAATCCTGAAAATGTCAGATATAAATATAAGCTTGATCCGGTAGATAAAGACTGGTCACCATCCCGGCAGCTATCTGAACAAACATATTCGGGAATAAGACCGGGTGATTATTCATTTTTGGTTTTGTCTGAAAATGAAAACGGGATTTGGAATGAAGAACCTCTTACATTTGATTTTACCATTAAGCCCCCATTCTATCAAACATGGTGGTTTATTTCTATAATGGTTGTTTTGGTGATTATTGCCATTATTATCTATATCAAGTATCGTGAAAAGCAGTTAATTCGTGAAAAACGGATACTCGAACAGAAAGTAACTGAACGAACTGTTGAGATACGGAAACAAAAAACTGAGATCGAGGATCAAAAAGATATCATTGAACAGAAAAATATTGATATTACAGATAGTATCAGGTATGCAAAACGAATTCAGGATGCAATATTGCCATCTTTACAAGTGATTAAGGATAATCTGAAAGATTCATTTGTGCTTTACCTGCCAAAAGATATTGTTAGCGGAGATTTTTACTGGGTGAAAGAAAAAAATGAATCACTTGTTATCATAGCTGCAGATTGTACCGGTCATGGTGTTCCCGGTGCTTTTATGAGTATGCTTGGTATATCCTTTTTAAATGAAATAGTTGAAAATGATAATATTACCTCCCCCGAGAAAATTTTAAATATTCTAAGGGAAAATGTTATAACTGCTCTTAGACAAAGAGGTCTGGAAACTGAATCAAAGGATGGAATGGATATGGCTGTTTGCTCTTATAATAGAAAATTAAAACGCTTGTCGTTTGCAGGAGCAAATAATCCGCTCTACATAGTAAGGGATAAAGAACTGATACAAACCAGGGGAAACCGAATGCCGGTTGCCATTCATGTTAAAATGGATGATTTTACAAAATATGATATCCCAATTGAGACAGGTGATTCTCTTTATATGTTTTCCGATGGTTATGTTGATCAGTTTGGAGGCCCGGAAGGAAAAAAATTCAAGAACAAAAAATTCAAACAATTATTGATCAATATACAGGATGAGAATATGATAACCCAGAAGGAAATTCTCAATAAAACCATTACTGAATGGCGTGGAGAACATGAACAAATTGATGATATTGTTGTTTTAGGTTTTAAAGTTTAAATATTCTTAGCGAACTTTGCGCCTTCTTTGCGAACTCTGCGGTTCATTCTTTTTCACTTTTCATAAAAATGCATATCCCTGATGTATTCATAAACTTTGGGTGGCAGGAAATACCGGATATTTTTTCCTTCTTTTACTGATGTGCGAATAAAGCTGGACGAGATCTCCATCAGTGGTGCATCAACATAGTGGATCACTGCGTTTTTCAATATGTTTTCTTCATCAGTAATTTTGTCTGTTGGATATCCGAGCCTGGGATATACATAGATTTCATATTTTTCGAGTAGCAGATCATAATTTTTCCATTTTTTTATTGTTTTCAGGTTATCTGCACCCATAATCAAAGCAAACCGGTTGGTTGGATATCGTTCTTCAAGATAGGTAAGTGTATTAATTGTGTAGGAGGGTCTGGGTAAATAAAATTCGATATCAGATGCTTCCAGTTCAGGATTATTCCCTATTGCCAGTTCTGTAAGATATAGCCGGTGATGATTGGCGAGAAGGGTCGATTTTTTCTTTAAGGGGTTCTGCGGACTGATAACGAACCAGATATGGTCAAGGTCAGGTGAAAACTCGATCATATAGTTCGCAATAGCCAGATGACCGATATGTATAGGATTGAAAGACCCGAAGTATAAGCCAATTTTCTTCATTATTCCGAAAGATAGGTATTAAATACACAATGAATTAGAAATTACAAATTACAAATTAAAAATTAGAAATCACAAAGGCACGAAGATTCAAAGGAAGAATGACTGTATCGGGGTGTCTTTGTGGCATTTTTTTTGACTTTTCGGAGTGGGCTCGAATTTAACGGACTGACATTATTAATTAGTTTTCGAGAAAATTTGAAACTACAGTAATAACTTCACCGGTTGCAATGTCAAGGTTTTCGTTTATTATTACAATATCGAATTGTTCAGCATAGGTCATTTCCTGTTCGGCTTTTGCCACACGTTTTTGTATATTCTCTTTACTATCTGCTGACCTGTTTATAAGTCGTTTATTAAGTTCTTCAATGGATGGGGGTTTTACAAATAATGATAATGCTTGTGTGCCAAATTGTTTCTTAATATTAAGTCCTCCAACAACATCTACATCAAAAATTACATGTTTGCCTTTTTCCCATATCCTGTAAACTTCACTTTTTAGTGTACCATAGAAATGGTCAGGGTAAACCTCTTCCCATTCAATAAAATCATTATTCCTGATCTTTTCTTTGAAATCATTAACAGTTAAGAAATAATAATCCCTCCCGTTAACTTCCTTCATTCGTTTTCTTCTTGTGCATGCCGAAATTGAAAACTCCAGATCAGGATAATGTTTAAGCAGACGTTTTACAATGGTAGTCTTCCCGGCTCCTGATGGTGCCGAAAAAATAACCATTTTTCCCTCTTTCCTGTTATTATTCAAAGCTATGTTCTTTTTTACAAAACATTCAGCAATTGTTCTTTTATCTTTTCCAGCTCATCTTTCATTTGTATAACCAGTTTCTGAATCCCGGTATCGTTAGCTTTTGCACCGAGTGTATTGATCTCTCTTCCCATTTCCTGTGAAATGAATCCCAGTTTTTTTCCAATAGGAGATCCTTTGGATACATTTTCTAAAAAATACTCACAATGGTTTTTTAACCGGACTTTTTCTTCGGAAATATCGAGTTTTTCGAGATAAAAAATCATTTCCTGTTCAAGTCTGTTAGCATCAAAATTTTCAGTTGAGATAAACTCATTTAAATTATTATTTAGTCTTTGCCTGATCCTGTTGATCCTTTCTTTTTCAAGTGGGTCAACCTGTTGAAGATATGACTCAATCATTTTCACTCTTTCAATCATATCTTTTTTCAAAGCTGCTCCTTCACGGGTGCGGAAGCTGATTAATTCTGTGATAGCTTCCCTGATACAAAATACTACCTTTTCCCATTCTTTTTCGTCCATTTCATCATATTCAGATTTCACGGTATCAGGTAGTTGCATAATAGCAGGTAATAACTGTTCGCTCTGCTCGATATCAAGTTCGCAAGTGATCTCTTTTAACTGTTTGTAGTAGTTAATTATTACACTCTTGTTGATATTAGCACTCTTTTCGTCTTCTATCCTGTCAATATAAATACCAAACTCCACTTTTCCACGGTCGAGTTTTTGCTTCAGAAGATTACGGATCTCTAATTCTTTCTCTTTATATATATGTGGAATTCTTGTATATATATCAAGCTGTTTGCTGTTAAGTGATTTAACTTCGATATTTAGTTTCTTTCCCTGAAGTTCGCAAATGGTTTTTCCAAAACCGGTCATTGAGTGGATCATATGAAGATGTGTTTTTAAATAAATAGTAAAGTTAAGATAATCGGTAGAATTTTCAATTCTCTGTTGTTGCGATAAAGAGTTTCCCTGTTTCCGGTTTTTGTTTTTCAACCACAACTTTGGTTTTCCATCTCCCGGTAAGGTAATAGAGGTATGAGAGAACGGCGCCTGCCAGCCAGCCAATAGGAAATGCCCACCATATACCTGTTTCATCAATACTTTTTGACAGTAAATATGCAACAGGAACTCTAATAAACCAGAGGGATAATAGTGTAATAAACATGGGAATAAGTGTATCACCTGCACCCCGGAGGGCACCATTTATAGAAAACATAATGGAGAAAATGATATAAAATGAACCGACGATCATCAGGTATTCTTTTCCAATCCGTATTACCTCAGGATCAGGGGTAAAGAGCACCATCAGGAATTTCCCAAATACAATTACCAGGATACTTACCGATACTGATACCAGAGATGACATTAAGATAGTTTCTTTCAGCCCTTTTGTTGCCCGGTGGGTTTTACCTGCTCCCAGGTTCTGACCAACAAAAGTTGCGAGGGCGGCAGCAAAGTTCATTGCAGGTAAGGTTGCAATTGAATTGATCCGCAGTACAACAGAATACGCGGCTATTACATTGGTGCCAAAAAGATTTACAATTGTCAGGATAGCCATCATTCCCAGAGAGACAAAGGTATGTTGTATCCCGGTAGGCAGTCCGATCCTGAAACTTTTTTTAAACAAATCCTTATCAAAAGTCAGGTTCTTCAGCCGAAACCTTATGATCTTATGTGTGGAATTGAGATAAATGATGGCAGAAATAAATGCTATGCCTTGCGACAGAATAGTTGCAATAGCCACTCCTTTGATACCCCATTTGAAAACCAGTACGAACAGCAGGTCAAGACCAATGTTCAACAAAGTTGAAATAATAAGAAAATACATAGGGGTCTTTGAGTCGCCCAACCCGCGTAAAATCGCACTGATGCCATTGAAGCCAAAAAAAACGATAATTCCCGCAAAATATATGTCCAGATAAGCCTTTGCTTGTGGTATAATTTCTTCAGGTAGTTGAATAATCCGTAATATTTGCTCAGTGAATGTTATCCCGATAATTGTGACAAGAAGAGATGCGAAAAACAGAAAGATAAGCAATGTATCGATCATTCTTCGCACTGTTTGATAATCCCTGGCGCCAAAAAACTGTGCAATTACAATAGTTGAACCTGAAGCGATTCCAATTATCAGGGCAATCATTGTAAAAATTATAGGGAAAGATGCTCCCACGGCTGCAAGAGCTTCTTTTCCGATAAAATTTCCGACAATTATACTGTCAACAATGTTATAAAGTTGCTGAAAAACATTTCCCATCAACATTGGAAGAGCAAACTGAAAAATAAGTTTTCGTTCACTGCCGTTAGTGAGATCTTTCATAATTTGCCTTATTGCACAGTTTCAAGCTCTACAGTAAAATGTCTCATGATTGGCGCTTCCCATACAATTCGTAATCCTTTTCTGTATTCATTTCTTCGCTTATATACCCTGGCTAATGAAGCAGCTACATAATCCATGTGATTATTTGTATATACTCTTCGCGGTATTGCCAGACGAACCAGGTCAAGTTCGGGATACCTGTTTTTCCGGGTAACAGGATCCCTGTCGGCAAGCAAGGTACCGATCTCACCCCCCCGGACACCGCCATCAATATATAGTTCGATAGCCAGGGTCTGGGCAGGAAATTCTTCTTTAGGAACATGAGGCAGAAACCGTTTGGCATCGACAAATATTGCATGACCACCGAAAGGTTCCTGTACCGGAATCCCCTGCTCTTTAAGCAGTTTTCCAAGGTAATGCACCTGGTTGATCCGTGACTCAAGGTAGTCATATTCTGTTCCTTCGTATAATCCTTGAGCCAATGCTTCCATATCTCTTCCGGATAAGCCTCCGTAAGTTATAAACCCTTCAAACATTATGTTGTAGGTTGTTGCTTTCCTGTAAAGTTCCCTGTCGCGTAATCCGATAAAGCCTCCCATATTTACAATCGCATCTTTTTTACTGCTCATTGTCGTCCCATCAGCGTATGAGAACATTTCTCTGACAATCTCACGGATACTTTTTTTCTTGTATTTTTCTTCCCGGGATTTGATAAAAAAAGCATTCTCAGCGAAACGTGCCGAATCATAGATAACCATAATCCCATATTTTTTAGCCAGTTCATGAATATTTTTTAAATTATCAAGGCTTACAGGTTGTCCGCCGGAGCTGTTACAGGTGAGTGTAACAATAATAAAAGGAATTTTTCCTTTTTGATTTTCTTTCAGCACTTTCCCGAGCTTATCGAGGTCGATGTTCCCTTTGAAAGGATGATAAACAGTTGTGTCAAAAGCCTCATTAATAGTACAATCCACGGCAAACGCTTTTCTAAATTCAATATGTCCTTTTGTTGTATCAAAGTGCGTGTTTCCGGGTATTATATCGCCTTCTTTAATAAGGGCTGAGAATAGTACATTTTCAGCTGCACGTCCCTGGTGGGTAGGCAGAAAATATTCAAATCCGGTTATTTCTCTTATAGCATTTTTTAACTTCTCATACGAAGAAGAACCGGCATAACTTTCATCTCCTTGCATAAGGGCTGACCATTGTTTATCGCTCATAGCTCCTGTGCCTGAATCGGTGAGCAGGTCGATAAATACCTGTTCGCTTTTCAGGTTAAAAAGGTTGTACCTGGCATTTTTAATCCACTTAAGCCTTTCATTTTTCGTACTTTTGTGAAGAGGCTCAACCATCTTTATTTTATAAGGTTCAGCAAATGGTAAATTCATGTTGTTTTTTTGATTGTTTATGTAAATGATAAAAATTAATTGCTACAAAAAATCATGAGATGGTGTTACTGATATAACACCGGGAGAGGTATTTCTACCGGGGAGAATTAACAGGAGGAAAAAGCATCCCTGTTTTTTATGTTCACGTATCGCCTGCAGGCTTTGATCTCAAAGAATATCATTTTGTTATACTATATTTATGAATTGTTGAATGGAGGGTTATTAAAAACCTGAACAACAATACATAATTTTAAAGACTATTAATTATTTTTGCAGTTACGTATGCATAACAAAGTTAAGAAAATTAACAGAATTTGAATAGGTTAAGAAACATAACAGGTTCATTTCGAAAAATTCTACACATGAAAAAGATAATAATAATCTTATTATTTTTCAGCTATGGTATTGGTCTTTATGGACAGGCAGATTCCTTCAGGGTGAACAGACCGGATACAATACCACGGGTTGATGAACATTTTGTTATTGATACATTACAATTGGATGAAGCGATGGATGAGTTAAATGATTCAATCAGGATTGCGGTGGAATACCTTATGTCGTTTTATTTGAATGATGAGATATGGAAAGATCCTGACGATCCTTTTCGTTATGCTTTATACCGGATTGCCTGTTATGTGATAAATAGTCCTATTGATTCAACCATAAAATTTCTCGAATTCTATCCCTATAATAATCTCAATTCTATCATTTCACCAAAAGATGCAATTTCTCTGCCACAGGTAAAATTATTGCCTGACAGTGCAATAGAAACACAAATTGATACAGTAACATCAGGACAATTATTGGATATTAGTGATACAACTATTACCCAACAGATATTTGCTGATTCTGTTGTGGGGATCCTGGATGATTCTACAATTATACATATAGGTGATTCTATAAAGTTATACCTTGCTGACACTCTTGATATTCCATTTATCGAAATTAACAAACCCCGGATTGGTGATTCATTAAGATATGCTGTGAATGTACTTATTGAGGAGATAAGAAAAGATTCGATGCTGGTTTGGATTATGAATCTGGCTAATGATTCGACAAATGTATGGGTTAATAAAAAGGGAAAAAGTTTTTCCAGGTTCTGGTTAAAAAATGAAGTGATGGATTCGATCGGGCTGTGGATGGAGAATGTCGGGCGGAAAGGTATTAAACTTACACTGGATGATGGTGTTTATTTCAAAAAATTCAGCCGTAATAAAAAAATTGATAATTTTAAGTTTGAAGAAGAAAAACCGGATGCTGACCTTCGTAAGATAACACCGATTGTGGTTAAGCCGGTTTATTGGAAATTAGGCGCTGAATCGGGAATAAACTTCACACAGGGATATTTATCAAACTGGGTTAAAGGGGGAGAGAGTTCTGTTTCGGCACTTGGAGATTTTACTTCGTTTGCAAATTACACAAAAAACAAGACCAAGTGGGAAAATAACTTCCGGATTAAATATGGAATAATGAAAACAGGAGAAAAAGGACTGAGGAAAAATGATGATTTATGGGAGATCGATTCAAAATTCGGCCAAAAAGCTTTTGGTAAGCTTGGCCGCAAGATGATGAAAAAGAATGGCAAGGAAAGCCTGAAAAATTGGTATTACAGTTTTCTTGTCAGTTTGAAGAGCCAAGTTGCAGATGGTTATAATTATCCTAACGATTCTGTAATAGTATCCTCTTTTATGTCTCCCTGTCACCTGTTTTTTGCCCTTGGTCTGGATTATAAACCCAGCAAAACTACATCATTGTTGATATCCCCTATAACCTCAAAATTGACAATTGTGCGAGATACTATTAATATAGACCAAACCAAATATGGCCTGGATCCGGACCGGAAAATTAAATCAGAAATGGGAGGGTATGTGAAAGCAAAATTCCTGTTTAAATTCAATGACGATATCTCACTTGGTAATAAGCTTACTTTGTTTACAAATTATTTAGTAAATCCCCAAAATATTGATATTGACTGGGAGGCTACTCTTAAAATGAAAATTAACTACAATATTAATGCTAACATCTCAACGCATCTTATTTATGATGATGATATACAAGTGCCAATTTTTGATAACGAGAGGATTAAGATTGGTTCTGGTCCGCGGGTACAGTTCAAAGAAATAATAAGTATTGGGTTTACTTATAAATTTCTGTAAATATTCAGTGACTGAAAAATGCTTAAATGCTTAAATGATTGAATGAGGAAATGAGGAAATGAGGAAATGAGGAAATGAGGTGAAGAGGAGAAAAGGAGAAGATGAGAAGGAGTGATGTGGGAAGGATTAAATGACTAAAGTTTAAAATACACTTTGCATTTTTGCTGACTGCCGACTAACAAATTACAATAGATCTTTTATAAAGATCCTGAATCGTTTGCAAAATCTCCCTCTTGCCTTCTCAACTTCTCCCAACATTTTGGTATTGGTTTCGAGAATAAGGTGACTTTCGAGTTCTTTAATCCCATTTGCAATTGCAGTTTCAAAGAATTTTACTGCCATCATCACATTGATCCCCTTGTTTTGATGCTTCGGTTTAACTGCTCCGAGCAATAGATTTACCCTGTCGGTATTTTTCATTGCCTTCATTATCCTGAAAATTCCAAACGGGAATAATCTGCCACGGGATTTTTGAAGCCCCTCACTAAAATCAGGAATACCTATTACAAAACCTGCTATTTCCCCATCAAGAGTAACAGCTTTTAAATATTTAGGATCAAGTATTGGTATATATTGATTAGCCAACTTTATCATCTCATCTTCATCAATAGGAACGAAGCCATAGATATGACTGTAGCATTCATTCATTAATCTGAGTACAGGTATAATAAATGCTTTAAGTTCCTTTCGTTTAGTAAATTCCTGTATAACAAAGCCTTCTTTCCGGGAAGCTCGTTGAAGTATTCTTTCATAAACTCCAGGTACTTTCTCAGGTACCGGAATAACAAAATCAAGAAGGTCAACCTCTTTTGTAAACCCCTCCCCGGCAATCAAATCAACCATATATTTATGATTACAAGGAGTCGCAATAATTGCCCGGTGCTCAAATCCATCAATAAGAAAGCCCTGAGGATCTTTGTCAGAAAAACCAAGCGGACCAACCAGTTTTTCCATTCCTTTTTTTCTCGCCCACTCTTCAACAGAGGATATTAACTCATGTACAACCTCCTGATCATTCACTGATTCGAGTAAAAAGAATCTTACATTCTTTAAATTATTTAGCTTATTGTGCTTCTTGTTAATAATCCCCATAATTCGCCCAACAACTTCATTATCCCGGTAAGCTAAAAAAAGAATTGTATCTGAATATGAGTGTGCTTTATTCTCTTTTGGATTAAGGAACTTCCACTCATCTGAGTATAAAGGAGGCACCCATGTTTCATGATCTTTATGCAATTTATCCGGTAGATAAATGAATTTACGAAGATCACCTTTTGATTTAACTTGTTTTATTTGAACGGGCATAGGTAAAGAATAAGTTCTATGTGTAAGCGGGTGAAATCCAATATAATAGGTATTAATACCTGAATAAATACCAGGAGAAATATACTATTTTTTTTTAATATTACATTAAATCCGCAAGATGGATAAGATTCCGCATTTCACTCTTTGTTAAATCAATTACTTTCATATTAACTCATTTATTTATTTTTTAAACAATAATTTATTCATCAAAAAGATTATATAAAGGTTTTTAAATTTACGAAAATAATTTTGTCCAAATAATATAACACTACAACCGAAATGTAAATAAGCATATCGTATAAATTTTTATTTCATACAAGAATAACGTTATTAATAACGGCATTAATTACGTTATTAATAACGTTATTCTTTTTTATGTTACTTATATTGTTTTAACCAACGTACAGATCAAGAATGGTGAAAAGAGCGAAAATAACACTGGCTATGCCATTGGTTGTAAAGAATGCAAGGTTAATTCGGCTCAGGTCATTGGGTTTTACCAGGAGGTGCTGGTAGGTAAGTAAGATTAGAAAAATTGCGGATCCAATCCAATAGTAAGTTCCCATGTGAGCAATAAGTCCGGGTGTTATTACAAAACCAGCCGCAAATAAATGAAATATGTTTGAAACCCACATAGCTTTTTTCTTGCCAATAACAGCCGGAATTGATTTGAGTTGAAGTGATTTATCAAATTTTTCATCCTGTAAGGAATAGATAATATCGAATCCGCTTACCCAGAAAAGTACCACAAGTGAAAAAAATACCGGGATAATGTTGAAACTTCCGGTAACAGCCAGATAGGCGCCAATCGGCGCCAGAGATAAACCCAAACCAAGTACAAGATGACTGAGTGATGTAAACTTTTTTGTAAAACTATATCCCAGGATAATAAATGCTGCAACAGGTGATAGTCTGAATGTGAGCTTGTTGATAAAATAGGTGGCGATAAAAAACAGTATCACATTGATGATGACAAAGAGTAGTGCAGACCTGGCTTTAATTATTCCGGCAGGAATTTCACGTAGAGCTGTACGTGGGTTTTTTCCATCAATTTCCTTATCTGCATACCTGTTGAAAGCCATAGCTGCATTACGGGCGAAGATCATACATAGAATTACCAGTATAAAAGTGACATAATTAAGTTCTGCTTCAGTTAAACGGACTGCAATAAAAAAGCCGATCAGGGCAAAGGGCATTGCAAATATTGTATGACTGAACTTAACCATCGAAAGATAGTTGTTCATCCTGTTAAATGATTTCCTCATCATTAATCTCTCTTTTCCTGTTTAACTTTTTACCAAATCCTGATAGATTTTGTAGTTTTCTTTATCAAAAATAGCAAATATTACCTTTTCTATCTCAGGGTGTTGGTTAAGAAAAGAGGTGACAGTAGAAATGGCAATTCCGGCTGCTTTTTCTTTTGGGAAACCATATATACCGGTGCTTATGTTAGGGAAGGCAATTGTTTTTAATTGTTTTTTAGCAGCAATTTCAAGGCTTCTTTTATAGCATGAAGAAAGCAAATTCTCTTCTTCTTTTTTCCCTCCCTGCCATACAGGACCAACTGCATGAATTATAAAGCCGGCAGGAAGATTATATCCTCCTGTAATTTTTGCATTACCTGTTTCACAACCATTGAGTTTTCTGCATTCTTCAACCAGTCCGGGACCGGCTGCCCGATGTATTGCACCATCAACACCACCGCCTCCAAGCAACGATTTGTTAGCTGCATTAACAATAGCATCAACCTGCAACCTGGTAATATCACCTTGTATTATTTCTATTCTGTTTTTCATGTTTATCTGATCTTAGCTCCAAGTTCCTTTTCAAAAGTACGGATAAAATTTTGCATGGTTTTGTCTATCCTCTTATCTGTTAGGGTTTTTTCAGTATCCTGGAGGTAGAAACTTATAGCATAAGACTTCTTATTCTTGCCGATTTTTTGATCTTCAAAAACATCAAAAAGGTTTATCTTTTTCAGCAGCTTCTTTTCGGTTTTCCAGGCCAGCTTTTCTATCTGTGAAAAACTGACAGATTTATCAAGAAGAAGAGCCAGATCACGTTTCACTTCCGGGAATCTGGGAATTTCAGAAAAAGACATATCATTTTTTACCATCAGATTCAACATTGTATCCCATGAGAAAATACCATAATAAACAGACTGATCGATATCGAAATTCCTGGTTATGGTTGGTTTTAATTGTCCAAATTCAACAATTGTTTTATCAGATACGAGATATTTAAGCCCTTCGGAAAAGTAGTGTGCCCCGGAAGGAACTGATTCGATATCTTTAGCTGTAATACCTGTTCGTTTAAGTATTCTTTCAATATATGACTTAAGGTGAAAAAAATCGGTTGGTTTATCCTGGCTGGTCCAACCCTGTTCATTTTTTTGTCCTGTAGTAAACAGAGCTAAATGTTCCCGTTCACAATAATTGTCAAGTTTATTATCAGAGTCTTTTTTAACCTTATAATAACAGTTTCCGAATTCAAACAGCTTCAGGTTATTTATTTGCCTGTTAATATTATATGAAACGGATTCCAGTCCACCATATAATAAGGTTTGACGCATTACATTAAGGTCAGAACTTAGCGGATTATTTAATCTTACTGCATTTTGTTCAGGGAAATCATAATTATCTTTATAATAATCATAACCGGTTAATGAGTTACACATGATTTCGAAGAATCCCTGGCTTGATAACAGATCAGATACTATATTCCGGATTTTTT
>JAUXED010000151.1 GCA_030618105.1 Bacteroidota bacterium
AGAAAATCAGGCACCAATGATAAAGCAGGATCAATGATTAATTTGCTTCGTTGGGTTTCACCCAGAACTATCAAGGAAAATTTCCAGCCTGCTGTTGATTACAGGTATCCTTTTATGGAGGAGGAATAAAATGGAATAAAGGGAATAGAGGGAATAAATGGAATAGAGGGAGTAGAGGGAGTAGAGGGAATAATGGAATGATGGAAGAATGGGAAGAGAGAAGAGGGAATAGAAAGGATATTAAAAGTTTGTAAAGTTCAACGCAAACTTTCAACTTGATAACTTTCAACTTGACAACTTTCAACTTTCTTTAGAATTAATTTGTTAATAACTTGAAGTGGAAAGTTTATATTTAGGACTTCCCCTTTATTTTATTATTAATAACTTTGTCTTGAAAACATAGCGGTTATGAAATCATTTGTACAAACACTTATCAAAATATTAAAGAAGAAATACCTTTTGGCGTCGGTTCTTTTTATTACCTGGCTCTTCCTTTTTGACGGGAACAACCTGATTGACAGGATCTCAGCGCTTCGCACCCTTCACCAGCTGGAAAGAGATAAAAAATACTATACCGAAAAAATAGAAAGCGATTCAAAAAAACTTGAGGAGTTAAAAACAAATAATGATAACCTGGAAAAATTTGCCAGGGAACAGTACCTTATGAAAAAAGAGAACGAAGATATATTCGTTATTATTGATAAGAACAAGGAAGATAACTAATCAGTCGGCCCGCCCGTACCGAACGGTACGTTCGGGCGGGCAGTCCACACTTCTTCATTTTATCATTCAATCATTTTATCATTCCAAACTTAGACACTGAATAGTCACCAATACATATTAAACCCTGTCCAGTTTTCTGTATACTTCCAGTAAACTCAATGCATCCGTCAAATCACTTCTGATAATTCCCATTTCAAACAATAGATTATTTGCAGCACTTATTACAGAAACTTTATCAAAATAATCCATGTGAACAAAATTCATATACTTCACAACAAAGAAGGCATTAAACTTCTGAAAAAAACTATTCAAAAAGGACTCACCGGAAGCCACATTATTATTTATTTCCGATATTTTTTGTTGGAAATTGATGGAAAGCAGGAATTCTTCAAGGGGTTTATTTAATCCGGCAAGGAATTTGGTAATTTCATTTGATTCGGTTTTATAAAGCTTATCGGCTTTGCAAAACAACTCTTTTAAATCGATAAAAGCTTCCAGGCAATAAGTTTTCAGTTCCTCATTATCTTCCATCTGTTTTTTCACAACATGACCTGTACCGAAAGGCACCCTGTCAGATGGTCTTGGAGAAGGGAAAACTGAAGTCGAATTCAGCTCACGATATTTACCATGCGGGGTTATTTTATGGATAAAATAGAAATCTTCCCCTCCTTTTCGCCTGTTCATCCCGCCATATTTAACATACGCTCCGGCTCTGACGGCAAATGCTGAACCAATGGTATGATATGAAAAAGGGAAACCTGTCAGATTTAGTGCCTGTTTATAATATCGCAGGTATAACTCATACCGGCAAACAGTTTCGTAAACTTTTTTATCAAAATCATTTCCCTCAAGAGGATGTTCAAAATATATTGAGCATCCTTCAGTTTCCGGAAACTTATTATATTGTTTTTCAATCTCAACCAGGTAATTTTCAGCACAAAGAGTATCCGCATCAAGAGAAATGATAATACCGTTATTGTTGTTCAGTAGATTAAACCTGTAAACTGCTTCATCCATCCCTATCTTTCGTGCTAATCCGGCACCGAAATATTTTTCAGGCAGTTCGGTTTTCCTTATAGGCCACAGGCGTATCTTTTCCGAATCATTATTTTTCTTCCACCGTATCAAAGATTCATACACAGTATCGTTCAGATTCAATATATCCTTATCAGCATCTGCAGAAGTATTCACAATTACCAGCACTTCAACAGCCGAAGCTGGTCTTATACATGAATACAGAGAGTTTAATGTTTCAGTTATCCCCGGATCATTATAACATGGAATAACAACAATCAGTTGCAGATCATCATGCGGGTTAGCCTCAACAACAGGCAGGAAAGATCTTTGTTTTTGAAGATAGGGACCGGCAAATCCCATTTTTAATTATTTGTCTTTTGACTTTTTCCGTTCTTCAGCATACTTTTCATTTATGCCTTTAACTACATCATTTGTAATATCCTGTTTGTTAGAAGCATAAAGCAGCGGACCGGCAAGAGAGTTACTTATAATAAATTGATAATTATTATCTATATTATATTCCTTAAGATAGTCAATAATATAATAAATAAGTTGTCGGTTCAACACCTGTTCCTCTTCGGCTAACTCAAGCGAGAGTTTATCTTTCAAACCAATAATATCTTGTTGCTCCAGGTAAAGTTCCTGCTCCATTTCCTGGGCACGGGAACGGGTAACAAGTCCTTTTCTAACTTTCTCCTGAAAATCAGTTGCTTCTTTCTCAAAATCTTTCGACCTGGAATTTAATTCTGTTTCAGAACTTTTCTGTTTGTCAATTAACTGATTCCTGACATCAAAAAACATATCCATATTATTCATCAGTGTATCAATATTGATATATGCTATTTCTCCCTTTTCAGTGCCATCATTTTCAACAAACTTTTCTTCTGTTTGTAATGGTTTTGACTTTCCCTTACCTGCAAAATGAAAGACAAACAGTACACCAACTGCAATAACTAAAACAATATTTATAATAAGATTTACCCTTTTCATATCCCACTTATTTGGTTAAACGCAACAAAGATAACTTTTAAGGACATAGTTTTACAATTTGATTTAAAATAAAACTTGAATTTTCAGGTTTTATAAGATTTTTTTAAGTCGGCAAAAAGACAGTTGGCAATCAGCAGTCGGTAGGTTAAAATTCAGGGCAAGGGATAGCATGAATCTTCTTCTTATACTTACGGGTCAATTTAAAATTATATACAAAAGATATTTCATGTGCACCACCGGTAGATGTTATCAGGTTAGATACAGTAAAATCATAAGAATAGCCAATATGTAAATATTTTGTTTTATACCCTGCAAGTAGAATTATTGCATCTCCAATCTGGTCTTTCAGAATAGGGATACCCCGATACCAAATTCCCATTATCAGAGGGTTTTTGTACCAGTAAAGGCCCAGATCCATTTGTGAAAAGTGTTCTGTTTTCTTAAAAAGGAAAGCAATTGATAAAGATTCATCGATTGGTTTTGTCAGCCTGCCTTTACGTATAACCTGTACCCCTCCAAAAACCGATATTTTTATCGGTGCCTTGCTCTCTTCATTGTACAGTGATTGTTCAGGCCTCAGAAGATGATCAAAGGTTGTTCCGAACCATATTTTTTCAGAATACAATAAAGCGGAGGTTGAAAAATCAATATCTCCGGCATTATCAAACGGAGGCACTTCCAGTACACTACTTCCTGAAGTTCCACCTGGAGACATCTGGTCACTAAATATCAACTTGTTAAAATCAAGCCCGCGCTGTGTATACATAAGATTGACTCCGGGCCGGACATGCCATTCGCGATTAATCTGAATATCATATGAATATAATACACCAACGTTAGTATTGCTTAAACGTCCGGAACCTGCACGGTCGTGTGTAACCAAAAACCCAACACCTGAGTTAAAGTTTGCGAAATATTTATCAAATGAAAAACTATAGGTAAGAAATACGCCTGGCAAAGAAGGCCATTGATTTCGATGATTCAATATAATTCTGTTATGTTCAGTTGCTCCGGCAAAAGAAGGAGCAAGATACAGCTTATTGGCATAAAACTGTGAAAATTGAGGATCCTGTGAAAAGCCAACATTAACCAGAAAAAAAACAGAAAATAATATGAAAATACACTTTTTCACGGACACAGATTAAATTTCCTGACCAGATTTAAAAAAAGGACCTGAAATAATAGCACTAATATATAACTATTATTCATCACCCTTAACCTGTCATACGAAATATTTTACATTTAAGTTGGGTAAAATAAGAACAATTAACAGTTTAAGAAACTTAATCTGGATAGAAATCACTATTCTGTTGACGAATAAACAATTTTTGTTGATGAAAAAACAGGGAATTGCTCTCTGCATTTATTTGGTTATAACTAATCAGTCGGC